>CABVCF010000006.1 GCA_902496775.1 uncultured Collinsella sp. | reverse complement strand
GCTCGACATGGAGCGCGCGATCGAGGCGTCCCTGGAGGAGAACTGCCCCGCGCTGCTGGCGATGTACGGGTGCGGGCCCGTGAGCGCGGCCAAGCTCGCGGTCGCGGCCGGGGACAACCCGGGCAGGCTGCGCTCCGAGGCGTCGTTCGCGGCGATATGCGGGGCCTGCCCCATCCCCGCCTCGAGCGGCAAGACCGTGAGGCACAGGCTCAACAGGGGCGGCGACCGGCAGGCGAACAGCGCGCTGCACGAGATCGCGAGGCAGAGGGTCATGCGCGACCCCGAGACCGCCGAGTACGCCGAGAGGGCCAGGGCGCGGGGGAAGAGCGACAGGGAGGTCATGAGGTGCCTCAAGCGCTACGTGGCCAGGGAGGCGTACCGGGCGCTGATGCGCCCGCACGAGATCAGGAGGCCCGAGGACGCCTCGGAGCTCGTGGCGGCCAGGCGCGCGGCGAGGGTCAGCCAGGTGAGGGCGGCGTCCATACTGGGCACCAGCGAGAAGTACATCTCGATGCTGGAGAGGGGCCAAAGGGAACTCAAGCCCATAAGGAGGGCCTACGAGGCATGGGTCGAGGCGGGACTTCCGCTCGATTGGGACAGGCAGGCCTTCGAGGCCGAGCGCAAAATGAATTCTAAAAAACACCTTGCCAAATAGGAGCGTCAGACCAGGAAACCCTCTTATCCGCAGCTCCGAAGGAGCAGGATAAGGGGGTTTCCATGGTCGAGGACGTTCTGAAAACTAAGTCCAGCACGGGCCCGGACAAACAACCGACTACAGGTCGATGTGCGATTCCTTGATCGGGAACGGCTCCGCGAAGTGACAAGCGCAGCAGTGGCCCGGGGCAACTTCCTTAAACTCGGGAAGCTTCTCGGAGCAGATGCCCTGCGCGATCGGGCAGCGCGTGTGGAAACGGCAGCCGGTCGGCGGATCCAGCGGCGACGGCGGATCGCCGGCGAGGATGATGCGCTTGCGGGTCTTCTGGATATCAGGATCGGGAACCGGCACGGCAGACAGCAGCGACTGCGTGTACGGATGGTGAGGCTCGCTGTAGAGTGTCTTCCAGTCCGAAACCTCGACCATCTTACCCAGATACATAACGGCAACGCGATCGGAGATGTGCTGCACGACAGACAGGTCGTGAGCGATAAACAGATACGCGGTACCGAACTTGTCCTGCAGTTCCTTAAGCAGGTTCAAAACCTGAGCCTGAATGGACACATCCAGAGCGGAAACCGGCTCGTCGCAGATAATCAGCTTTGGCTTCAGCGCAAATGCGCGGGCAATGCCGACACGCTGACGCTGACCGCCGGAGAACTCATGAGGATAACGGTTGATGTGCTCGGGGTTCAGTCCGACAACGTCGAGAAGCTCGCGGACACGCTCAATGCGCTCTTCCTTGGTGCCCACGCCGTGAATGGTCATGGGCTCGGAGACGATCTCGCCGATGGTCATACGGGGATTCAGCGAAGCATAAGGATCCTGGAAGATAAACTGCATCTCGCGACGCATGTCCTTGATCTCATGCTTGCTCATCTCGGCAACGTCTTTGCCCTGGAAGAACACTTTGCCTGCCGTCGGCTTGGTCAGACGCATGATGGTACGGCCCGTGGTGGACTTACCGCAACCAGACTCGCCGACCAGGCCAAAGGTCTCGCCCGGATAAATCTCGAACGAAATGTCATTCACTGCAGAGACGACACGCTTGGAGAAGCGCTTGGCGAACATGCCGGACTCAGCGGGAAACTCCTTAGAGAGGTGCTCGACCTTCAGCAGCGGAGTACGCTCGTTGGTATCTGCCATTACGCCTCGCCTCCCTTCTTGGAATCCTTGCGCGTACGGGACGTCTCAGGAGCGTTCTTGAGGAACTCGGGGTCGCCGGAGTAGTGGCACGCAGAGTAATGACCAGACTCGGTGACAACGCGCTCGGGGCGCTGCTTGCGGCACTTGTCCGTCGCATAGGGGCAACGAGGAGAGAAGACGCAGCCCTCAGGCAGGTTCATGAGCGAAGGCGGGTTGCCGTGAATCGGCGTAAGCGGCTTCTTCTCTTCGATGGCCTGCTCCGGGATGGAGCGGATAAGGCCCCAGGTGTAGGGGTGGCGACTCTCGTAGAAGATTTCCTCAGCAGTACCGAACTCGACGGGACGGCCGGCGTACATAACCATGATCTTATCGGCCATATCGGCAACGACGCCCAGGTCATGGGTGATCATGATGATGGCGTTGCCGTTCTTCTCCTGCATTTCCTGCATGAGCTCGATAATCTGAGCCTGAATGGTAACGTCCAGAGCCGTCGTGGGCTCGTCGGCAATCAGGATATCGGGATCGCAGGCAAGAGCCATAGCGATCATGACACGCTGACGCATACCGCCGGAGAACTGGTGCGGATACTCATTGACGCGCTTCTCGGGCTCGGGGATACCCACGAGGTCCAAAAGCTCGGTAGCGCGCTTGAGCGCCTCCTGCTTGGAGTAGCCACGGTGCAGACGAAGGCCCTCGCCCACCTGCTTGCCGATCTTATAGACCGGGTTCAAGGAGGTCATAGGATCCTGGAAGATCATCGCGATGTCGTTGCCGCGAATGTGCTGCATCTCCTCCTCGGTCATCTCGAGGATAGAACGACCGCGATAGCGAACGTCGCCGCCCTCGATCTTTCCCGGAGGCATCGAGATAAGACCCATGATGGTCATGGCGGTCACGGACTTACCGGAGCCGGACTCACCGACGACGCCCAGGGTCTCGCCGCGATCGAGCGTGTAGGAGACACCGTCGACAGCGCGAACAACGCCGTCCTCGGTGTGGAAATACATCTTAAGGTCATCGACCTCGAGCAGATGCTGGCCCTCGGGAACAGGCTGGTCCTTCAGGTCCACATAGTTCTTGTTCTTCTTCATCCTTATGCGTCCTTCATCTTGACGTCGAGGGCGTCGCGCAGACCGTCACCCAGCAGGGTGAAGGCGAGCACCGTCGAGAGAATTGCCAGACCGGGCATGATCATCATCCAGGGAGCAGTCAGAAGATACTGCTGACCGTCCTGAATCATGGAGCCCCACGAAGGCGTAGGCGGAATAACGCCCATGCCGAGGAAGGACAGAGCGGACTCGGTCAGAATGGCGCCACCAATGTTCATGGTCGCGTAGACCACGATGGAGGCGACGGAGTTCGGGAAGATGTGACGTACAACGATACGAGCATCAGATGCACCCATCGCGCGCGCAGCATCAACATAGTCGTTTTCCTTGACGGTCAAGATCGCGGAGCGGAAGACGCGCGCAATCGAAGGCCAGCCGAGAATACCGATGGCGATAAAGACGTTCTGAAGACCACGGCCGATAACGGCGATCATGGCGACAACGAACAGCACGTACGGGAACGCCAGGAAGATGTCCGCACAGCGCATGATGATCGTATCCCAGATGCCGCCGTAGAAACCGGCCAGAGCACCCATGACCAGACCAATCAGCGTGGAGATCGCGGTGGCCATAATTCCGACGGACAGCGAAACGCGCGCACCGTAGATAACGCGGACAAGAATGTCACGACCAAGGGCGTCGGTGCCAAACGGATGCTCTGCACACGGAGCCAGCAGCGACGTCTCGGCCATAGTGGTCGAGTCGGAAGCCGTCGGAGAACCGAGCCAGGGCTTAGCCCACAGATCTGCGGTCAGGGCAACCACAACGACGATGATGATCCAGCAGACACCGATAACGGCGAGCTTGTTCTTACGAAGACGCTTAAAAGCGTCGCCCCACAGCGTGCGGGACTTGGCGGGAGCAGATGCGACCTTGGTGGCGGTAGCCTGCTCCTGAGACTGAGAATCAGTTTCCTGCATGAGACGTACCTCCCTTAGGCCTTATCCGACGGACCGCCAAGGCGGATGCGCGGGTCGAGGAATGCATAGCTAATGTCGACGAGCAGGTTGATCACCATGACGACGACAACGATGAGCGTAACGCCGCCCATAACGATGGGCCAGTCACGCATGCTAATGGCGCGATAGACCTCATAGCCGATACCGGGCCAGTTAAAGACCGTCTCGGTCAGGATGGCGCCCGAAAGCATGCCACCAAAGTCGACACCAATATAGGTAACGACGGGGATGAGTGCATTCTTAAGCGCATGCTTGATGATGATCGCACGATTGGAGAGACCCTTGGCCTTTGCCGTACGGATGTAATCCTGGTTCATGACGTCAAGCAGCTGCGAGCGCATAATGCGGGCAGCGTAAGCGGTCGAAACCGAAGCCAGCGTAATGGTCGGAAGCACATAGTGCATCCAATCCTGATACTGAGAGCTGGAACCACCGGCACCCGAGATCGGCATGGAGAATGCACCGCCCGTGGCGTCCTTGAGGATGACGCCAAAGAACAGCTGCAACAACATACCGAGCCAGAAGGCCGGGACCGCAACGAGGATCGACGTGGTGAGCGTTACCAAAATATCCCAGAAGGAATAACGCTTTACCGCCGAAATGATACCCGCACCGATACCCATGATCGCCTCGAGTACGATGGCGCACGCGGCAAGTTTGACCGTATACGGATACTTCTGGGCGAAGATTTCCGTAACCGGCAGCTTGCGCTGATACGAATTGCCCAGATCGCCATGAAGCAGGCCGTTCATGTAATACAAGTAACGGTCCACGAGCGACGTTTGAACGGGGTCGCCGTTCTCGTCAAGGATCGCGTTGCCGTCCTCGTCCGTCTGGACCAGGTGATAGCGAACACGAAGCTGAAGCTCCACCTCGGGGGACAGAGCCTTGTCTCCACCGATCAGCTTGATCGGATCTCCCGGCACGATATTCTGGAGGGCGAACAGAATCAGCGTAACGCCCAAAAACACCGGGATGAACTGAAGCACACGTTTAACGATGTACTTACCCATACCACTCCCCTATCTAGGGATTAACCTAAATGGGATGCCGATCGCCAGACCGGCATCCCAAAATTACCATCAGCCAGTTTACCCCAGGTTAGGGAGAACTGTATGTTTCCCATGAGGTCTACGTAAATACTTGACCCTCACGGAAGCTGCAAACTCTTAAGCGAGCTCAGCGGTACCCAGATCGGCGTGCTTCTGCGGATCGACATAGAGGTGCTTGATGCGATCGGAGCCGGCGATGGTGTGCGTGTAGAACATCACCGGGATGACCGGGCAGTCGGCAGCGACCATTGCGTCGGCCTCCTGCATCTTAGCGACGCGCTCCTTGTCGTCAACCGTAGTGCGAGCCTCGTCGACCTTGGCGTCGAACTCGGGGTTGTTGTAACCAGAGCGGTTGTCGCCACCGAGGGAGTCGGAGTGGAACAGCGGATACAGGAAGTTGTCCATGATCGGGTAGTCGGCAATCCAGCCCAGACGACCGAACTGATAGTTAAAGTTCTGATACTGCTCGAGCAGGGCAGACCACTCGGGGGTATCGGAGACAGCGGTAACGCCAACCTTGGCGAGGTCGCCGATGATGGACTCCATGATCTCCTTGTGGCCACCGTCCTGGTTGTAGGAAAGGGTCACACTAATGCCACGGTCACCGTTGGCACCGGCAGGAGCAACCTTGTCGAGGTACTCGTTAGCCTTGTCGACGTCGTAGGCGCAGAACTCCCATGCGCCCTCCTTGTAGCCATCGATGCCCGGAGGAACAATGCCGTCGGCGGGGGTACGGGTACCCTTGAAGATGGTCTTGCAGATGGCCTCACGGTTAATGGCCAGGGAGATACCCCTACGCAGGTCAGCGTTGTTGAACGGCTCGGCCGTGTTGTTGCAGGTCAGGTAGTAGGTGGAAGGCTCGGCGCCGAGCAGCATGCGCTCGCCGTCACCCATGGTGTAGCCGTCCTTGGACACGCCGCGATCCTTCTTGGCGGCATCGATCTGAGCGACGGGAACGTCGCAGACATCGAGGTTACCGGCCTGGAACTCCTTGTAAGCGGTCTCCATGTCCTTGATGACCTGGAAGTGGATGCCATCGATCTTGGCCTTGTCGCCATAGTAATCGTCGAACTTCTTGAGGTTGATCTCCTGACCATCCTCCCACTTGCCGTCCATCATGAACGGGCCGTTACCGACCGGGGCAAGGTAGAAGCTCTTGACATCGGACTCGGCGCACTCGGGAACCGGGGCCAGAGCCGGGTGAGAGGCGACGAAGGGGAAGTCGGCGTAAGCGGAAGACAGCTTGACGACGAGGGTCTCATCGTCAGGGCACGTAACACCGCTGAGCTCGGTGGCGTTACCGGCAAGCAGATCGTCATAGCCCTCGACCATGGAAAGGTGATAGGAGACCTCGGAAGGGCCATACTCGGTAGCGATGGCCGACTTGGTGTTGACCAGACGCTCCCAACCGAGCTTGAAGGACTTAGAGGTAACGTCGTCACCGTTGTGGAACTTGGCCTTCTTGATCTTGAAGGTAAACTCGGTGGCGTCGTCGTTGGACTCAAAGGACTCGCAAGCCAGCGGAACGATCTCGCCCTTCTCGGCGTCGTAAGAGGTCAGAGCGTCAAAGAGCTGATACTCGACCTGAGTACCCTGGTCCTCCTGGACGTTGTAGGGGTCGATGCAGACCGGGTTGTTGATGTAGAAGTTCAGCGTCGAACCGGACTCAGAACCGGAAGCGTCGCCGCCCTTCTTGCCACATGCGGCAAGAAAAGCCATGGAGCTCGCAGCAAGGGTGCCGCCAACAAAGGCGCGACGACCCATAACGGGCTGGTGGAACATAGAATCAGCCATGCCATCCTCCTTATGAGATAGGACAAAGAAATGTTCAGTCGGACACATGTCGAGACAATCCGATCCGAACCATCAAAACGCTGCCCGCTGCTATGGCTGGTTATGCACAACAGGCCAACGTTTTGCAATACAGTAGCGCATTTTATGCACGATTTGGGGCTAATTCCGGTTAACGGTCAAGAATTTCTTTAGTTGGGCGCAGTATGTGGTGATATTTTTGACTCTGTTACGAATATGTAAACAAAAAAGGGTCCCGCACTTGCGGAACCCTTTACAAGTACTTATGCGGCTCGTGATTAGTAGCCCACGATGCCCTGCGGGAAGAAGAACATGCACAGCACGACGCACACGGCAAACACGACAGCCATGATGACGGTCAGGCGGTCGAGGTTCTGCTCCATAACACCTGTGGCAGAGCTGGAGTTATACAGCGAGCTAGCGATCATATCCGAAACGCCGGTACCCTTACCGGAATGCATCAGGACGAGAATCGTCAGCGCCACGGCAGAAACAGCCCAAACGACAAACAGAAGAATCTGGAACGGACCCATAGATAAGCTCCTTAATAGAACAATTCAAACTCTAGTACTGTACCACAATCCCCCGCTCTCCCCTACCTGCCACTCGGGGACGGTGCGGAAATGGCAGAAATACCAAAAGGGGGTTGCCCGAATATGGGCAACCCCCTGCAAGAAAACGCTTGGAGTTTTCTCTTAGGCCTCGGTGGCGAGCACGCGGCCCGTCATCTCGGCGGAAGGCTCAATACCAGCCATGGTGAGCATGGTCGGAGCGATATCGGAAAGACGGCCGTCCTCGATACCGGTGAGCTTGGCCTTCTCATCAACGATGATGAACGGCACACGGTTGGTGGTGTGAGCCGTGAACGGATGCTTGGAACCGTCGGAAGCAACGTCAAACATGTGGTCGGCGTTGCCGTGGTCGGCGGTGATCAGCGCAAAGCCACCCTTGGCGAGAATCGCCGGGACAACCTTGGACAAGGCATCGTCAACAGCCTCGACGGCCTTAACGGCGGCGTCGAAGACACCAGTGTGACCAACCATGTCGCAGTTCGCGAAGTTCACGATGTAGAAATCAGCGCGATCCTCGTTAATAGCGGCGACGAGCTTCTCGGTAACCTCGGGAGCGCTCATCTCAGGCTGCAGATCGTAGGTAGCGACCTTGGGGGAAGCGACGAGCACGCGCTCCTCGCCCTCCTTGGGCTCCTCGATGCCGCCGTTGAGGAAGAACGTCACGTGGGCGTACTTCTCGGTCTCGGCGGTGTGCAGCTGCTTCAGGCCGTTGGCGGCGATAACGTCGGCCAGGACGTTCTCGGGGAACGTCTTGGGGAAGGCGACCTCGACGTCAAACGTCGGATCGTACTCGGTCATCGTCACAAAGTGCGAAAGCTTGATCTGCTCGCGCTCAAAGCCGTCGAACTCCTTGTCCGTGAACACGCGGGTCATCTGACGAGCGCGGTCGGGACGGAAGTTGAAGAAGATGGCCGCGTCGCCCTCGTGGATGCCCTCGTTGTGGGCAGCGAAGGGCTCGACGAACTCGTCGCCGCGCGGATCCTTCTCGTAGTAGGCCTTGATACCGGCAACGGGGTCGGTATCAGCATCGGACGCGTTGACCATGACGTCGTAGGCGCGCTGGATGCGCTCCCAACGATTATCGCGGTCCATGGCCCAATAACGGCCCGAGACGGTGGCAACGCGAGCGTCGCAACCGGTCTCCTCGGAGATTTTAGCCAGGAAGGCGCAGAACTCACTCATGTAGCCAGCGCCGGACTGCGGGTCAACGTCGCGGCCATCCATGAAGGCGTGGACGCGAACGGTCTTGACACCGTGCTCGGCAGCCATCTTGACCAGAGCCTCGACGTGGTTCATGTGGGAGTGAACGCCGCCAGGGCTCATAAGGCCCATAAGGTGAAGGGTCTTACCCTCGGCCTTGACATCGTCCATAGCCTTGACGAAAACCTCGTTCTTGGCGATGGAGCCGTCCTTGATGGCATTGTTGATGCGCGAAAGCTCCTGGAACACGATGCGGCCGGCACCGATGTTGAGGTGACCCACCTCGGAGTTGCCCATCTGGCCGTCGGGAAGGCCCACGTCCTCGCCCGAAGCACCGAGCGTGGTGTGGGGGTACTTCACGTACAGGCTATCAAGGAAGGGCGTCTTGGCAGCGGCGACGGCGTTCTCGCCATCGGCCGGAGCCAGGCCGCAACCATCCATGATGATCAGGAGTGCAGGAAGATGACGCTGTGCCATATGTCCTACTCGCCTGCCTTGACGACCATAGAGGCGAAGTCGGCAGCCTTGAGCGAAGCGCCGCCCACGAGGGCGCCGTCAACGTCGGGCTTGGCGACGAGCTCAGCGATGTTGCCGGGCTTGGCAGAGCCACCATAGAGAACGCGGATACCGTTAGCGAGCTCCTCGCCGAACATCTCCTTGAGGGTCTCACGGATAGCGCCGCAGACCTCCTGAGCATCCTCGGCGGTAGCGGTCTTGCCGGTGCCAATGGCCCAGATGGGCTCGTAGGCGACGACGACCTGCTTGGGGCAGGTGATCTCAAGACCAGCAAGGCCAGCTTTGACCTGGTTCACGACGTGCTCGACATAGGTGCCAGCCTCGCGGACCTCGAGGGACTCGCCGCAGCAGAAGACGGGAACAAGACCGGCGGCAACGAGAACCTTGGCCTTCTTGTTCTGGTCCTCGTCGGTCTCGTGGAAGTAGTCACGACGCTCGGAGTGACCGATGATGCAGTAGGTGCAGCCAGCGGACTTGAGCATGTCGCAAGAGGACTCACCGGTGAAGGCACCCTTGGCCTCCCAGTACACGTTCTGTGCACCGAGGGCGATGGGGGCAGCCTGAATGCGGTCATGAACCGTGGTGATGTCGATGGTCGGAGGGCAGACGAGCACCTCGACGCCAGCCGGAACCTCGGGCAGAGCCTGAGCCAGCTCGTCGGCGAGCTTGGCGGCCTCGGCGACGTCGTTGTTCATCTTCCAGTTACCAGCGATGAGAAGGGTGCGATTAGGCATCGAGAAGCGCCTCCACTCCGGGCAGGGCCTTACCCTCGACGAGCTCCATGGAAGCGCCACCACCGGTGGAGATCCAGCTCATCTTGTCGGCCAGGTTGAACTTGTTGACAGCCGCGACAGAGTCGCCACCGCCGATGATCGAGGTGCAGTCGGCCTCGGCGACAGCCTCGGCGATAGCCTGGGTGCCGTGAGCGAAGTTGTCGAACTCGAAGACGCCCATGGGGCCGTTCCAGAACACGGTCTTGGCGCCCTTGACGGCCTCGGCGTAAAGCTCCTCGGTCTTGGGGCCGATGTCCATACCCTCGCGGTCGTCGGGGATAGCGTCGGAAGCGACAACCTCGGGGACAGCGTCCTCGCCAAAGTGATCGGCAACGCGGTTGTCGATGGGGAGCAGGATCTTGACGCCCTTCTCCTCGGCCTTCTTGAGCATCTCACCGGCGCGCTCGACCCAGTCCTCTTCCTTGAGGGACTGACCGACGGACAGGCCCTGAGCCAGGAAGAAAGTGTAGGCCATGCCGCCACCGATGATCAGGGTATCAGCGGAGTCGATGAGGTGATCGAGAACGCCGATCTTGGAGGAAACCTTGGAACCGCCGACGATGGCGACGAAGGGGCGCTCGGGCTCGGCGAAGATGCCGGTCAGCGTGTCGACCTCCTTCTCGAGCAGGAAGCCAGCGACGGCAGGCAGGTAAGCGGCGGGGCCCACGACGGAACCCTGGGCGCGGTGAGCGGTGCCGAAGGCATCGAGAACGAAGACGTCACCATAGGAAGCGAGCTTCTTGGCGATCTCGGGATCGTTCTTCTTCTCACGCTTGTCAAAACGGACGTTCTCGAGAACGAGGACCTTGCCCGGCTCGACGGCGGCGACAGCCTCGGCGGCCTTCTCGCCATACGTGTCGGCAACAAAAGCAACGTCAAGGCCAGAGAGCTCAGCGAGCTTCTTGGCGACAGGCTCGAGGGAAAGCTCGGGCTGGAAGCCAGTGCCCTCAGGACGGCCGAGGTGGCTCATGAGGATGACGCGAGCGTTGTGCTCAACGAGGTAGTTGATGGTGGGCAGGGCAGCCTTAATACGGGTGGTGTCGCCAACGACGCCATCCTTGATAGGCACGTTGAAGTCAACGCGGACGAGAACGCGCTTGCCGTCGACATCGATGTCGCGGACGGTCTTCTTGGTAAAGGCCATGTTTGCTTCTACCTTTCGTACGTGTCTGCCTTCCATTACGGCAGACGATTTCTTATAAAAAGGACGCGACCCTAGGGTGTAAGCCCTATAAGGCCGCGCCCTTCTTTAGACGCTCAACGAGCTATTCGCTAAAAGCTAAATTAAGCAACGAACTTCTCGAAGTACTTGATGGTGCGGACCATCTGAGAGGTGTAGGAGTTCTCGTTGTCGTACCAAGAGGTGACCTGAACGAGGGTCTGGCCGTTGCCGAGGTCAGAGCACATGGTCTGCGTGGCGTCGAAGATGGAGCCGTGGGTCTCGCCGACGATGTCGCGGGAGACGATCTGGTCCTCGTTGTAGGCGAAGGTATCGGGGATGGTCTCGGCGTAGGCCTTCATGGCAGCGTTGACCTCGTCGACGGTGACTTTCTTGTCAACGACGGCGTAGAGGTTGGTCAGCGAGCCGGTCGGCGTCGGGACGCGCTGGGCGGCACCGATGAGCTTGCCGTTGAGCTCGGGGAGAACCAGGCCGATGGCCTTGGCAGCGCCCGTGGTGTTCGGGACGATGTTCTCGGAGCAGGCGCGGGAGCGACGGAAGTTGCCCTTGCGCTGCGGGCCGTCGAGCGGCATCTGGTCGCCGGTGAAGGCGTGGATGGTGGTCATGATGCCGGACACGATGGGAGCGAAGTCGTTGAGACCCTTGGCCATCGGGGCAAGGCAGTTGGTGGTGCAGGAAGCAGCGGAGATGATGTTGTCCTCAGCGGTCAGCGTCTCATGGTTGACGTTGTACACGATGGTGGGCAGATCGCTGCCGGCCGGAGCGGAGATGACGACCTTCTTGGCGCCAGCGTTGATGTGGGCCTGAGCCTTAGCCTTGCTGGTGTAGAAGCCGGTGCACTCGAGAACGACGTCGACGTCGAGGTCGCCCCAAGGCAGGTTGTTGGCGTCGGCCTCCTTGTAGATCTTGATCTCCTTGCCGTCAACGGTGATGGAATCCTCGCCAGCAACGACCTCATGATCGCGAGCGTAGTTGCCCTGCGTGGAGTCGTACTTCAGCAGGTAAGCGAGCATATCGGGAGAGGTGAGGTCGTTGATAGCGACGATCTCGGAGCCCTCATGACCGAACATCTGACGGAAAGCCAGACGACCGATGCGACCGAAGCCGTTAATAGCAACCTTTACTGCCATTGTGTCTCCTTTCGTAAGGCCCCCGCGAGCTACAGCGCCCGCCGTTGAGGCCCACAAACTAACCACTCGCCTAATATACCTTTTTTTTGACTTGAATTTCACGAGAATGCTCGAAATTGAAAATCAAATTTACGTTAAAACGTTTTAAAGAATAAAATAGCAGCTAAATCCGTATATAAGTCGATACTTCAAACTACTTGGTTGCTTCAATGAGCTTTTCAAGCCTCAAAACGCGATGGTACAGGGCAGACTTCGACAAGGGAGGGTCAGCCATCTCGCCCAGATCGCGCAGCGACAGATCGGGATAGCGCTCGCGCAGGTCGCAAAAGACTGCCAAGGCGTCCGGAAGCGTGTCGCGCAAACCCCGCTGTTCGAGCTCATCGATCAACGCAAGCTGATGCTGGGCGGCACCCGCACTTCTGGTCTGATTGGCCAGTTCGGCATTCACGCGACGGTTTACGTCGTTCTTAACCAATTTGACCGCGCGCGCTTCCTCGATCTCGGCAACGCTGCGCTTGGCGCCAATCAGCTTTAGGAGCTGCTCGATCTCCTCGGCGCTCTTAATGTAGACAGCAAAGGATCCGCGCCGCGCGTTAACGCGCGCATGGACCCCAATCTGCTCCAATAGATCGCAAAGTCCCCGGGCATACTGCTCGCCCTGCACCGCGATCTCCAAATGAAAGTCGCCGCGGGGATCGGCCACGAAACCGCCGGCGATGAGCGCGCCGCGGATGTAGGCAAGCCTGCAGCAGGGACGGGCAACGATGTGCCGGGGAACACCGGCGACGAGCCCTCCCCTGCGGTCTAGAATGCCCAGCAGCACCAGAGCCTTGTCCAGGTCGGGTTGATCGGGCAGGGTAATGAGATAGTTACGGACCTTATGCAAGACCGATTTACGAACGGTGAATTCCGTTTTGAGCTTAAGGATGCGATGCGTCAGTGTGATCATCGTGCGCGCGACGGCACCCGTCTCGGTCGCGACCGTCAAACGATACCGCCCGGAGCCGGCCAGCGAAAGTGTACCGCTCACACGCGTCAGGGCGGCAAGCGTCGACAAATCGCAGTATTCACATTCGGGTTCGCAGCGCGCGAGCTCGTCACGCACCTCGGCGGTAAACGACATGCAGACCTATGCTTTCGTGTTGGCGCGCGACAGGTCGCGATGGGAAATGCTCACGTGATATTGGGCGCCTTCCAAATAACGTGCCGTGGCCTCGGCGATGGCAACGCTGCGGTGTTGACCGCCCGTGCAGCCGATGGCAATAGAAAGCTGTGGCTTGCCCTCCGCGATATAGCCGGGCATGACCGTATCGAGCAGCTGCGTCCAGGCCTTCCAGAACTCCTGGGTCTTGGGATGGTCCAGAACAAAGTCAGAGACTTTCTTATCGAGACCGGTCATGGTGCGCATCTCGGGATCGTAGAACGGATTGGGCAGGAAGCGGACGTCGATCATAATGTCCGCCTCGACGGGCATGCCGTGCTTAAAGCCAAACGAGAACACGTGAACGTCCATGAGCTGCTGGTCGGACAGCTCGGAGAACGCCATGCGCAATTTGTTGCGCAGGGCAGAGGTGCGCAGACGGCTCGTGTCGATGATCATATCGGCTCGATCGCGCACGCCCTGCAGCTGCAGGCGCTCGCGCTGAATCGCATCTGCAGTAGTCTCCCCCGGCTTGGCAATGGGGTGGCGGCGGCGGTTTTCGCTATAACGACGGATCAGCACCTCGTCAGAGGCCTCGAGAAACACGATGTCACAGCTCATCTCGCGCTCCTCGAGCGCGGCAACGGCATCGAGCAGCTCATCGAACAAGCCCTGGCTGCGCAGGTCGCAGGTGACGGCAAGATGCCTGCCCACGCCCGTATTGATGCCGACGAGTTCGGCAAGCTGGGCGATCAGACGCGGAGGCAAGTTGTCGATGCAAAAATAGCCCATGTCCTCGAACACATGCATGGCCTGCGTTCGGCCCGATCCGGACATTCCGGTGATGATGACGATATCGGGGATGCGCTCCGAGCGCTCCGCCGCATCCATGGCATCTCCCTTTTGCATGTGTGCCTCCTAAAACAAGCGCGGGACCCGGCCAGCGGATCCCGCGCGATCAATTGCCTTTATTGAGTATACCGCCCCAAGCGGATACGAGGCCTGTCTTACGCCTCAAGCGCAGCCTTGAACCAACTTGTAATACTCGTGGGGTGCGTGATGGCGGTGCCGACGACAACGGCCCAGGCGCCCGCATCAATCGCGGCGCGGGCCTCCTCGGGCGTATGCACGCGGCCCTCGCAGATGATGGGAAGACCGGGGAATTCCTCGGTCGCCTGACGCAGGAGCGGCAGGTCGGGGCCATCGGCCATGGTGCAATCGATGGCGGCGACACCGTGAGAAAGCGTGGTTGATACCAGGTCGAAGCCCATATCAACCGCACGGCGAATGTCCTCGATGGTGGCACAATCCGCCATCAGGAGCACACCCTCCTCGTGCAGCGGGCGGAAGGTATCCTCGACGGTCTTGCCATCGGGACGCGGGCGATCAGTGGCATCAATTGCCACGATGTCAGCACCGGCGGCAACACAGGCGCGAGCGTGGCGCAGCGTCGGCGTGATGTAAACGCCCTCGTGACCATCCTTCCACAAGCCGATGACGGGGACCTCGCAGCGGCCCTTAATGGCGGCGATGTCGGCAAGGCCCTGGCGGCGGCGCCGCCGAGCTCGCAAGCGCGAGACATTTGAGCCATGGTCTCGGGCGTGCGAAGCGGCTCGCCCATATACGCCTGAACGCTCACGACGAGCTTGCCCTTCAGGGATTGAATCAAAGGATCGACGGTCATGTTCGACTCAACCTTTCTAAAAACAGCCTTCTGAGACACCGCACCTTGACGTTCAAACCGTCGCTCACGTACCGAAGTACGCTTCGCTCCTCTTTCACGTCAATCTGCGGCACCTCAGAAGGCGCACTTGGTAGTTATGTTTACTTCAACGATGCAAGAAGGTGTTCGGCGGCACCGATGAGCGGAGCATCGCCCTCCAGAGAACCGATGAGGATCGGCGTGTCCTGAAGCGGGTCGAGCGCCTGGCTGGCATAGCCCTCGTGCACCGAATCCTTCCACGTCTGCGAACGCCAATCGGGACCTTGGTGAATCACGCCGCCCGAAAGCACGATGACCTCAGGGTCCAGGATGTTAGCGAGCGAGCCCAAGCTGGCACCCAGCGCAAAGCCGGCGTCATGGATGACCTCAGTCGCCTTTGCGTCGCCAGCACGGCACAGGTCGTTCACGTCGCGACCGACCGAAGGACGGCTGGGGTCGACGCGACCGAAGCGCTCGTCGTACATACGGCCAATCGAGGTGCCCGAGGCTACCGACTCAAGATGGCCAGAACGACCACAGGCGCAGGGAATGCCGGCGGCAGCCGAGCACTCGATGTGGCCCATATGACCGGCAGCGCCATGGAAGCCCTGCATCACGCGGCCGTTCTCGACATATGCGCCGCCGATGCCCGTGCCGATGCCCAGGCACAAGACGGAGAACTTGCCCTTGCCGACGCCCCAGTGGGCCTCGCCCAGAGCATGAGCCTGCACGTCGCCCACAACGGCAACGGGAAGACCAAGGTCCTCGCGCAGACGCGGCCCCAACTGAACGCCGGACCAGCCGGGCATAATCTCGTTGGCATACGCGATGGCGCCCGTCTTGGGATCGACGACGCCTGCGGCACCGATACCGACACCGAGGACCTCGACATCGGGATTCGCCTCAAGAGCGGCCTTGATGGACGCCTCGATCCGCTGGAAAACGGCCTCGCCGCCCTCCTGGGCCTCGGTAGGAACCTCGGCCTCAAATACGGGATGGGGCACGCTGCCGTCAGCCGGGTACTCCATGATGGCGGTCGCGATCTTAGTTCCGCCGATATCGACAGAGCAGACGTACTTGTTCTCCATGTCGTTCTCCTTAGGAGATAAAAACAACTACAGGAAATGCGCCGTCAGGCTAGCCGTCACAGCGCGGTAAAGGTTTTCCAGGTGCCCGAGATTGCCGAGAAACCGTGTGGCCATTGACCTAATGGGTCATGGCCGCGAGGCTGAACGGCGAGGTCGGGTGCCTGGGGAAGCTTTACAGGAGACCGTTGTCCTGGAGGACCTTCCTAATCGCCTCGACGTTCTCGCCGGTCATGGCCTTCACCGGGCGCGGCATGGTCGGGCTGTCGAAGATGCCCATGAGGTTCATAGCGGTCTTGAAGGCGCCGACGCCACCGGCATAGCCCTGAACGCCCGAGGTGACATCCCAGATGTGGGAAATCTCGTTGAGGCGATCCTGCTCGGCCTTGACGGTAGCCCAGTCGCCGGCCTGAGCGGCCTTCCACTGACGCACGTAGCCCTCGGGCTCAACGTTGGCGAGACCCGGGACGGAACCGTCGGCGCCGCCGAGGTAAGCACCGTCGACGACGACCTCGTGACCGGTGAGGATGCTCATCGGGTGGCCGTTCTTCTCGTTCTCCTGAACGAGGTAGCGGAACGAGATGTCATCACCCGAGGAATCCTTGACGCCGGCCAGGACGCCCTCGGCGCCGAGCTTGGCAAGGAGCTTCCAGGGGAGCTTGGTGTGGACGCACAC
Source organism: uncultured Collinsella sp. (assembly GCA_902496775.1). GTDB lineage: Bacteria > Actinomycetota > Coriobacteriia > Coriobacteriales > Coriobacteriaceae > Collinsella. The sequence continues at coordinate 25,544 of CABVCF010000006.1, read as the reverse complement.
GGGGATGTCGTAGGCGAAGATGGGCAGGTCGAGCTCCTCGTGCAGGATGCGGAAGTGCTCCTCGACCTCGGTCATGCCCTGCAGGGCATAGAACGGGCAGGTGGCGACGAGCGCATCGGCGCCCAGCTCCTGAGCGACCTTACCATGCTCGATCATGCGCTCGGTCTCGGTATCGATGATGCCGACCAGAACGGGAACGCGGTGGTCGACGATGCGCACGGCCTCGGCGACAATCTGGCGACGGCGCTCGTCGGTGGAGAAGACGACCTCGCCCGAGGAGCCCAGGAAGAACAGGCCATCGACGCCGGCATCGATCATGCGGTTGATGCTGCGCTCAAAGGAGGCAACATCAAGCTGGTGGTCTTCGGTATCGGGAACAACGACGGGAGGGATAACGCCGGTGAATTTCTGAGTTGCCACAAGAATCTCCTTAGTTGTCTGGCGGGCGGCCCTATGCCACCCACTCTTGTTGGCAGTGTCCAGGCCGTCTAGGCCAAAGAACACGGGTAGAACGTTTGGTTAAAGAAGTCGACGACTTCGTTTTCGAACGCATTGATGCGCTCGTGAGCGTATTTGGCATAAATGATATGCCTTCGGTCACACTCAAGACCGTTGAATACGGCAAACTGACCCTTGGGATCGCTCACGGCGTCCATAAGCGATGTGCCCATGAGCACCGATCCGCGCACCCGAGACGACAGAGCCTCGAGGCCACCGGGGATTGGATTGGCAACCGCCGTGCAGGCAAGGCCCCGCTCGTCCAGAGCGGAAACCGCCAGCGCGACTCCGCCGCCAAGGCCCTCGCCCCACGCAAAAATGCGATCGGAGTCCATGCCGTCAAGATTGCGCGCGACCTTCGCCAACGCGCAGCCCCAACGGACGCGCTCGACAAAAGCGGGCGAAGCAATCCCCCGCTGCAGGTCGTCCGCACCAGCAACATCGTCATCCAGCGCGAGGACGGCATACCCCATGGCGGCAAATCTCGTCATGTGATGCCAGCCGCGCACAGGCCGATCGATGTCATGGAACATCAGGCACAGCGGCACGCGCTCAGATACTCGGGCACGACCGACAGGCTCAATCAAACGAGCGTGGACCGCATCGTCACCGAGCTTAAAGGAAACCTCCGAGTAACGGGCGCAGGGGTTAACAAAGTCAATTGCCGTAATGGCCAGGCCTTGAATCTCAAGATTCGGAGCGCATGTCTCTAAATCAGAAACATCTGCTTGGACATCACCGCGCCAGTCCCGATATTCTGCGAGCCTTGACGAAACCGTTCCAGGAATTCCCACGAGCCCGGGGACAATCAGCTCGTCAACATTGCTCTCGCACTTAGACATGAGCCTCCCCTCCCTTGCAGAAAAACGGAATGATCAGATCGTCAAAATCCTGAATCTCCTCGTGGCCAAAGCCTTCAAAGAACTCATGACGCTTTTCGCAGGTCAGGTTGTTATAGACCGCAAACTGCGTCGCTGGCGGACAGACGATATCGGCTGTGCCGGTGCCAAACAGCACGGGGCATTTGACCATAGGGGCAAAGTTCTTGGAATCGAAGTACGCCAGCTTGGCATAGGCTTCGTCAATACGAGTCGAGTCCTCGTCAAACCAGCGAGACCAATAGCGCAGGCCCTCGTAGGCAATGTCGTCGGCATCCAAATCCCAGACCAGGCGGAAATCTGACAGGAAGGGATAGAGGATGGCGGCGCGATTGATAAGCTCGCTGTTAAGCGCACAGGTCGCAATGCCCAAACCGCCGCCCTGCGACGCGCCGTTCACAAACACACGCGCAAGATCGATGCCCTCGAGCTCGCGAACGATGCGGCACAGGATTCGAATATCTTGGTGCAAGCGGACATAGTAGAGGTTGGCAGGGTCGCCGTCGATACCGGCGACGATATGCCCGGCAACCGTTGTGCCCTCAAATCCACCAATGTCCTCGGAGGGACCTCCTTGGCCGGGGCAGTCGAGGGCGATGAGCGCCATGCCCATGCCCGCAAACGACGCCTGCTCAAACCAGCTGCGGCTTGCACCCGGATACCCATGGAACTGAAGTACCAATGGCACGGGCTCGTCCGAGACGGGTTTAAGGTACTTGGCATGCAGGCGCGCGCCACACATGCCGGTATACCAGAGGTCGAAAAGCTGGCAGGTCGCGGCATCGGCGACCGATGCCGTCTCGATCGCATAGTCAAGCCCGACGGCGTCGGCCTCGGCCATGCGATCCTTCCAAAAGAGATCGAAATCTGATGGACGGGGCATGGCGCCTCGATATTCACCAAATTGATGTTGTAGCTCCTGAGCACTTGGCATGGCTCGTGAACCCAACCTTTCGAAATCGCAACGGAGGTGCGCCCGGCAAGGGAACCGGGCGCACGGGAGGGAAAGCGAGGCTACTCGCCGAGCTTGGGATGCAGCAGCGACGGCGCAGCGCCGAGCAGCATCTTGGTGTAGGGGTCCTGGGGGTGCTGGAAGACCTGCTTGGCCTCGCCCTGCTCGACGATCCTGCCGCCATTCATGACGATGATGTCGTCAGAGATATAGCGGACCGTCTGGATGTCATGGCTGATGAACACCATGGCCAGGCCGAGCTCCTTCTTAAGGTCGGTCAGCAGGTTCAGAATCTGCGCGCGGACCGAAACGTCCAGAGCCGAGGTGGGCTCGTCGGCGATGATGGCATCGGGGTTCAGCGACAGGGCACGGGCAATTGCGACGCGCTGGCGCTGGCCGCCCGAAAGCTGGCCGGGAAGAACCTCGGCAGCGGAGCTGGGCAGACCGGTGAGCTCCAGGAGTTCCTTGACGCGCTTCTCCTGCTCGGCCTCGGTACCCAGGTTGTGGACGCGCATGGGGTCGAGCAGCTGCTCGCGAACGACCATGCGGGGGTTGAGCGCCGTGGCCGGGTTCTGGAACACGACCGAGATGACGCGACCCATGTGGCGACGGTCCTCGGCGGTACGTTTGGTAACGTCCTTGCCCTTAAAGTAGACCTTGCCGCTCGTGGGGGCCTGCAGGCCGCACATGACGTTGGCGGTGGTGGACTTACCGCAACCGGACTCGCCGACGATGCCGATCGTCTGACCGGGCATGAGCTTAATCGTTACACCCTGGACGGCGTGAACCAGGTTGGGGTGCAGAATCGAGCCGGTACGGGTCCTAAAGGTGACGTGGACGTCATCAAGGAAGATGATCGGCTCGACGCCGTTGACTGCGGTCTCGCTCATCTACATCACCTCCGCGTGAGGGGTCAAACCATTTGCCTTGAGCACCTCGTCGGGGAGCTCGGAATAGAAGTGCTCGGTGCCGGGCACGCGCTTGAAGACCGGACGGGTGTCCAGGCCAATACGCGGATGGCTCGAGCGGGGCGCGAAGCGATCGCCCTTGGGGAAATCGCGCGGACTCGGAACGGCGCCGGGCACCTGGTGCAGGCGGCCCGAACCACTCTCGATGGACAGAACGGAACCCAGAAGACCGCGGGTGTACTCGTGGATCGGGTTGGTGAGCAGCTCCTTGGTGGGCGCCTGCTCGATAACCTGGCCGGCGTACATAACCGTGATGTTATGGGCAACCTCGGCGACCAGCGCCAGGTCATGCGAAACGAAGATCATGGCAAAGCCGAGCTTGGCCTGAAGATCGTTGAGCAGCTTGATAACCTGCTTCTGAACGGTAACGTCCAGAGCGGTCGTGGGCTCGTCGCAGATGACCAGCTTGGGGTCGCGGGTAAGGGCCATAGCGATCAGGACACGCTGACGCTGGCCGCCGGAAAGCTCGTGCGGATAGCTCTCGAGCGTGCGCTTGGGATCGAGGCCGACGAGCTCCAGGAGCTCCTCGGCGCTGCGGGTTCCGCCGCGCTTGGTGAGCTGCTTCATCTGGGCAGAGATGAGCATGGAGGGATTAAGCGAGGACAGGGCGTCCTGATAGACCATGGCGATATCGGTACCGCGCAGGCCGAACCACTCCTTCTTGCTCATCTTGAGCAGGTCACGGCCCTCCCAGAGGACCTCGCCGGAAAGGTGCTCGTCATCGTCGGTCAGGCCCATGATGGCCAGCGTGGTGATGGACTTACCGCAACCGGACTCGCCCACCAGGCCCATGGTCTGACCAGGACGAACGTCAAAGTTGACATGGTCGACGACGTTGATATCACCGTGATGCTCAAACTGAATGCAGAAGTCGCGGACCGAGAGAATCGGCTCAAAGGACTCGTCGGGCACGTGGCGATCGTCACGCTTGAGCTCGACATCGCGCAGGGCGCCAAGGCGAGCGGAGAGGGACTGGGCCTGCTCCTTGTAGGCGCGAACGGGGTCGGAGACCAGCAGGTCGGCCTCGCGACGCTTGGAGGAATCGGTAGGATCCAGGGCGGCGGAGGGGGCAGCGGCCATGGCGTCGGTAATGCCCTCGGAGAGGATGTTAAGCGCCAGGCAGGTGATCATGATGGCCAGACCCGGGAACAGCGCCTGCCACCAACGGCCGGCGAGCACGCCGCCGCGGGCGTCGGCGAGGATGTTGCCCCAGGTAGCGGTGGGCTCCTGGATACCAGCGCCGATGAAGGTCAGCGAGGCCTCGAAGATGATGGCGTCGGCGACCAGGGTAACGGTGAAGACCATGATCGGGGCGATGCAGTTACGCAGAACATGCTTGATCAAAATCCACGGAGCCTTGGCGCCGGAAACGATGACCGCGCGGACATAGTCCTCGCCGTACTCGGACACGATGTTGGCGCGCACGATACGGGCAATCTGCGGAGTGTACATAAAGCCGATGGCGAAGATGATCGACGGCACGGAGTTGCCCAGGATGGAGACGAAGACGGCCGCGAGGGCGATGCCCGGGATGGACATGATGATGTCCAGGATACGCATGATCGTCTCGGAGACGGCCTTGCGCGAAACCGCTGCAAGGGCGCCCACGACCGAGCCGCAGACCAGAGCCATGGCAGTGGCGCCAAAGCCGATAATCAGCGAGTAACGACCACCGTAGAGCATACGCGACAGAATGTCGCGACCCTTATCGTCGGTACCGAAGATAAATCCGTTGCCGGGAGCCTGGCGAGCCGTAAAGATCTCGACCGGGCTATAGGGGGCAAGAAGGGGCGCCAGGATCGCAGTCAGGGCGACCAGCACCAGCACGACGGCGGCAATCTTAGAAGACAGCGTCATCTTCTTCCAGCCACCGAGCTTGAGCCCCTTGGAGGCAGCCTTCTCGAGCTGCTCGGTTTGCTTCTCTCGAATCTTTACCATAATCTACACCGTCCTGATGCGCGGGTTGATGAGCAGGTAGAGCATGTCAACCACGATGTTGATGATGATGAAGGCAAGAGCAACGACGATAACGACGCCCTGAACCAGGTTCGCCTCGTTGCCCTGAACGCCCTGCAGAATCGCGGTGCCCATGCCGGGGAGGTTGAAGATAACCTCGATGACGACGGCGCCGCCCATGAGGTAACCGATCTTAAGACCGAGGGTGGTGACCGGGGTGATCAGCGCATTGCGAAGAACGTTGATGCCGACGACGACCTTCTCGGGAACGCCGGCGCCGCGAGCCATACGGACATAATCCTTGTCGAGCTCCTCGACCATGGCGGTACGCACGATACGAGTCATCTGGCCCGTCAGCGGAAATGCCAAGGCGATGGCGGGCATGATCATACGTCCCAGATAGCCAACCGGATTCGTGGTGAAGTGAGGCAGAGCACCCGATGCCGGGAGCACCTTAAGGTAGGAAGAGAACAGCAGGATCAACAGAACGGCAAGCCAGAACGACGGGGTTGCCAAGCCGGCGATGGAAAAGACGCGGATCACTTGGTCCGGCCATTTGTCGCGATACAGTGCCGCGATGACGCCGAGCAAAAACGAAACGACCGCACCGATGGCAAGACCGATGAAGGTCAGCTGCATCGTGACGGGCAGGGCCGTGGAGATGCGCTTGGCAACGGAGTTGCGAGCAGCACCATAGGTGCCCATGTCGCCATGGATCAAATCGCCCATATAGCGCACGTAGCGCACGGGCCAGGGGTCGTCCAGACCATACTTCTCATGGTACTCGGCAACCGCCTCGGGCGAGGCACCGTCACCCAACGCCGTGTAGGCGGGGTCGGTCTTGGAGAACGACATAAGGAAGAACACCAGGACGGTGACGCCCAATGCCATGATCGGCAGCGCCACGAGACGCCTTCCAATCAAACGTAGCAAGTTGTTCACGTTCTCTCCCCTTTCTTTTGTCGGTAGGACCAACTGGTATATGAGTACGGATACTCATTACAAGACCCGAGCGACATCGTTGCCGCCCGGGTCTTTGTTTCAACTATGAGGATACGGTCCCAACGACCGACATCCTGCATACAGACTCAAGCGAGTCTTACGCCTTGACGGTCGCAACGCCCCTGAAGGACATGCTCGTCGTGCCGATGCCCTTGAAGCCATCGAGGGCCTCGCCGTTGGGCGCAGTGGACGGATCGTCCCAGGAAGCGGAGACGGTCTTGACGTGGACAACGGGGTACAGAACGGCGTTGTCGGCAATGATGTCGAAGCACTCGTTCCACTTCTTCTGCTGCTCGTCGCCCTCGGCGGCAAGAGCCTCGTCCATGAGACCGTGGAGCTTCTGCCACTCAGCGGACTCCTTCCACGGGCAACGGGTCTGCATCCAGACGTTGTCGCCGTACCACCAGTTGAGCAGCAGGTCGGGATCAGCGCCGAAGCAGGAAGGATCGCCAGGGGCAAGGAGGATATCGTAGGCCTCGCCGCCGTCAATGGCAGCGTAGGTAGCCGGCGAGGTATCGGTCTGGATGGTCACATCGAAGCCGAGAGCGTCGAGGTCGTTCTTGACCTGGGCGGCCATGCCCTTAATCTGCTCGTTGTCGGTGGTGCGCAGGGTGATGGCACCCGGGGTGATGCCAGACTCCTCGATGAGCTTCTTAGCCTTCTTGGCGTCGGTCTTGTACACCGTGGAAGCCTCATGATAGTTGGTGAAGCTCTTGGGCAGGTAGCAGCTGGCAGCGGTGGCAAGGCCGGCGAAGGTGTTGCTGACCATCTTCTCGGTGTCGAGCGCATACATGACGGCCTGACGGACCTTGACGTTGTTCCAAGGCTCCTTGGCGACGTTGAACATGATGAAGCGGGTGCCGAAACCCTGAACGTTATCGATCTTGCAGCCGGCGCTCTCGAGCTGGTCGACGGCGTCAGCGGTAACGAGCTCCATAACGAGCGTGGAGCCCTCCTGCTGAGCGGTAACGCGAGCGGTGGGGTCGGTCAGGATGCTGTACTGGATCTTCTTATCCTCGGCAGCATACTCACCGTTGTACTCGGGGTTGGGAACCAGAGTGATCTCGGTATCGGAGATAGAGTCGTACATCCAGGGGCCGGAACCGATCGGCTGCTTGGCGCGATCCTCCTCGGTCTGGGTGGCCGGGGTAACGCGGACGATGGCCAGACGATCCTTGAGCAGGGAGAAGTTGGGGACCTTGGTCTTGACCGTCACGGTGCTGGCGTCCTTGGCCTCGATGGACTCGAAGGGCTGGAAGAACGGAGCATAGGTAGCGGAAGCGGCGCAAGCGGTGTAGGAGGCAACGACATCGTCAGCGGTGACCTCGGTGCCATCGGAGAACTTGGCGCCCTTGCGGATGGTGACCTCGAAAGTGGTGTCGTCCACGGACTTGGGATCGTCGGTGGCGAGCTCGTTGAAGGTGCTGTAGTCGTGGTAATCGATGCCGTAGAGACCCTCGACGACGTGCCAGTTAGCACCCAGGCCCACAGCGGAGCCGGTGCTGGCGGGATCGAAGCTGGACGGAGCGTAAGCGGAACCAGCGGTGATCACGCCGCCGCCACGGTTGGCGGAATCGGTGGAACCGGAAGCGGAACCCTCGTCGCTAGAGCTGCCACCGCAGCCGGTGAGACCAAGCCCTGCGACAGCAGCGACGCTGCCGGTGAGGCCGAGGAACGAACGCCTGGACATACCCTTGTTGATGATGGCCATGTCTTCTCCTATCAATAGAGAATCTTACTCGGGAGCACCTAGACTTGCCCCCGCGCAACTTGCGGACGATATATACCTTACCTACCGACGAACCCAAATGAGGTGCCGCGCTCGGCGACCGATACATACATACGCTTGAACGGTATTTACTACCGTTCACCGAATTCGTTGACAAACGATTCGCCAGACAGTATGTATCGGCGAGGTGAGATATCAGTCTTCGTCAACCCGCAGGATAGCAGGGTTGTTCACCATGACTAGTCAAACGTTTTAGCGTTAATAAAACCCGAAACCAGCATGCAATCATGGCGAAATAAATGGTTGAAAATCACGCAATCATGTATATCAGTAGTTTAGAAGCGCATTTAGTTTTCGGAACGGTTGGCCGATGTCTGGGCGAGCTCGGCATTCCACGCAACGAGCGCCTCGTGGACCGCCTTGGCAACATCGGCAGGTATGCCGCGAACTTCCGCGATCTCTTGCTCGCTCGCCGCGCGCAAACGCTTCATCGAGCCAAAATGGCGCATAAGGGCACGTTTTCTGGTGGGTCCCACGCCTGGAACGTCATCGAGTACCGAAACTGTCATGGCTTTATCACGCAACTCACGATGGAATGTGATTGCAAAACGGTGCGATTCATCGCGCACCTGTTTAATTAGATAGAGCGACGCGGACCCGGTCGGAAGCACGACGGGAGTCTCGTCCCAAGGCACGAAAACCTCCTCATCGGCCTTTGCCAAGCCACAAACTGGTATATCGAGCCCAAGAGCCTCAAGTTGCTTGATCGCAGCGGTCAATTGCGGCTTGCCGCCATCGACAACGAGCAAATCGGGGCGCGAGCCAAAGCGCTCGTCGGCCATGCGCTCGGGAGCATAGCGTCGCCCCAAAACCTCGGACATCGACACGAAGTCATTTGCCTCGTCCAATTCGGCCTGAATTTTAAAACGACGGTACTGGCTCTTGTCGGCGCGCCCGTTGGTAAACACCACCATCGAGGCGACGGTAAAGGTTCCGTGCAGCGTCGAGATATCGAAGCACTCGATACGCATCGGCGGCGCCGGCAGCGCCAGCGCGCTTTCGAGCTCCAGGAGCGCTTGATTGGTGCGGTCGTCAGCGTACCCCGTTCGCATCATGTAGCGCATGAGGGCATGGCGCGCATTTTTGGATGCCATATCGAGCAAACGGTGCTTTTCGCCACGCTGCGGCCTATGGAGATGGCAGGAACGCTCGCGCTTGCCTGCAAGCCACTCCCCCAGCGCCTCTGCATCCTCAAGCTCGACAGAGAGGTTTATCTCAGCTGGAATATCAGCCGTCTCGTCGTAATAGCGCTTAAGAAAGCCCGACTGGAGCTCTTTCTCGTCAACATCAAGACCCTTGTCGAGAATAAACTCGCAGGTTCGAACCGTTCGACCCTCACGCACGACAAAGACGCAAGCGGCGGAGATGGTCTCCTCGCGATAGAAACCGATGACATCGATATCGACACTGGAGGGAAAAACGACTTGTTGACGGTCGTCCAGACCCCTGATGACCTCCAAACGACGTTTGACGCGTGCCGCGCGCTCAAAGTCGAGCGCCTCGGCGGCATCCGTCATCTCGGAGGTCAGCTCATCGACGACATCCTTGCGATGGCCCGACAAAAAGCGCTCGACGCGCTTGACGTTCTTGGCATAGTCTGCCGGAGAAATCGCGCCGACACACGCACCCGGGCCGCGCCCGACATGGTAGTCAAAGCAGGGGCGCCCGTTTTGCGCGCAAATCATATTGACGATGTCTTCCTCGCCCTTGTGGGACTCGACGATACGACGACAACGACGCCACTCCGCACAAGAAGCCGAGCAGATCGGGATCACCTTGCGCAGCGTGTCAATGGTCTCACGCGCCGCGCGGCTGTCAGTATAGGGACCAAAATAACGCGTTCCCGGCTTATGGCGCTCACGCGTATATTTGATAGCGGGATACAGGTCGCCCTTTGTAATGGCGATAAAGGGGTAGCTCTTGTCATCCTTGAGGTCGACGTTAAAGTACGGATGGTACTGACCAATCAAATTGCGCTCGAGCACCAACGCCTCGTGCTCGGTCTCCACCACGATATAGTCAAAGCTCGCCACCAGCTGCATCATCAGCGGGATCTTTTGACGCTCATCCTGCAGTGTCACGTACTGGCGCATACGGGAACGCAGGTTTTTTGCCTTGCCAACGTAGATGACATCGCCCTTGGCATCCTTCCAAAGGTAACATCCGGGCTGCGTGGGAACGCGCGAAACCTGCTCGGCGAGTGTTGGAATGTTGTCGTGACCGGCCACACGCACCTACTTGCGACGAAGCAGCGCCGAGACCTCGGGCATCTTAAGGACGACGGCAAGGCCAAAGGTAACAGCAAGCGAGACGACACCCGCAACGCAAACGTAGCCAAGAGTAATCAGAATCGAGCCGCCAAGTGCCCCGACAAAGTGCTCAAGCGCCCACATGACGCCGGCGCCTGCGGCAGCACCCAGGCCACCGAGCAAAAGGCCAAAGAAACCGCCATGCAGGATAGATTTGACCTGAAGGCCACGCAGACGACGACGCAGCCACCATAGCGAACATCCGACCAAGATCACGTAGTCGACGACATACGAAAGCGCGATTGCCGGCATACCGAAGCCCAGCACAACGCCAAACAGCAGAACCGAGCCGGCCTGGCCGATGGCGGAATACAGGCAATAGCGGCTATAGGGCTTCATGTCGAGCAAGGCAGAGAAGCTCTTCTGCATCAATACGACCACGCCGTAGAGCGGCAGCGAGAACGCCAGGTAGACAAGGAACTCGGACACCAGCGCCACGCCGGACTCATCAAACTTGCCGGCACAGTAAATCATGTTGAGCGGACGCGCGAAGACAATCAGGTACAGCGCGAACGGAATCAGGAAGAACAGCATCTGGGCGACGCCACGCGAAATGCCCGTGCGAACGCTGTCGTAATCCTTCTCCTGTGCGTCGTGAGAGAGCTCGGTATAGAGCGCCGTCGAAAGCGAGGCGGCAATCAGCGCGTAGGGCAGCGTGTACCACAGGCGCGCATAGGCGATGACGGAAGGGCCAGTCTCGGGCTGGACCACCAGCGCGGCAGCGTTGGTGATAGAAGTCGAGACAAACATGCACACCGTGGCGAGCAGCGTCGGGATACCGAGCGCAATCGTCTGACGCAGTGCGGGGTCCTTAAAGTCGATATGGATATGGGGATGCACGCCGTGCTTGCCAAGCGCGGGGATCTGACATGCCATCTGAACAAAGACACCGAGGGTCGTACCGGCCGCAATCAAGATGATGCCGGCACGTTCGCCAAACTGTGCGGACACGGGCGCAAAACCCATAAAGCTCGCAATGACGATCACATTGTTGAGGACCGGGGCAAACGTCGACCAGAAGTAGTCGCGGTGTGCGTTGAGAACGCCCGAGAACACCGAGCCCAAACCATAAAACAGAATCTGGATGGCAAAGAAACGGAACATGAACGCAGCGGTATCCATGCTGCCGCCGTCACCCGAAAGGAACGATTGCGTCCAGATAAAGCCCGGGGCGAACACGGTCCCCAGCAACGAAATGCCACCCAGCACCAAAAGCAGAATGCCGAGCAGGTTGCCCACGTACTCGTTCGAGGCCTCGCGACCCTGCTCACGCCTCACGCCCATGTACACGGGCAAAAACGCCGTCACGAGCATGCCACCCATCACGAGTTCGTAGAGCATATTGGGCAGGTTGTTGGCGACCTGATAGGAGGACGAGAGTAGCGACATGCCGATAGCGGCCGCCATTGCCCACGTGCGGATAAAACCGGTGACGCGAGACACGATAGTCAGGATGGTCATAAGCCCGGCGGAACGACCAACCGTGGAGTAGTCCGACGAGCCCATGTCGTCAGTGTCATCTCGCGACGAAGAAGCTTCGGATGAGGGTGTCTGAGGCGCAGATTCTTTTGCAAAATGAGCTCCGCGCTTCAATTCTTCCTGCGGCATCGCTCAGTCCTCTCTCGTAATCGCGGCAACCGTCGCCCCGCAAAATGCAATTAAATCATCGGGTGCAAGCTCGAGCTGATAACCACGCTTGCCTCCCGAAATAAAAATGGTATCCCAAAGGACACACGTCTCATCAATGAGCGTCCGGTAGCGTTTTTTCATACCGACCGGGCTGCAGCCGCCGCGAACGTAGCCAGTCGCCGCAAGCAAATCCTTCACATGCATCATGGCCAAGGACTTCTCCCCCGCGGCACGCGCGGCGGACTTTAGATCGAGCTCGTCGGCAACAGGGATGCAGCACACGACATAGTCGTTGGACGGCGTCACGCAGACCAAAGTCTTAAATCCTTGACCGGGCTCCTCGCCAAGCTGCTCCGAAATCGCGACCCCCAGGCCCACCGACTCATCACCATCGTCTTCGTACGTATGTAGAACATAGGAAATGCCGGCACTTTCCAGCTCGCGCATCGCATTGGTTTTTGGCGTCTTTACAGCCTTTGCCATGACATATCCTTTCCCTCGCATTCGGACGCAAGGATTAAGTATATGTCCAATTCGGCTGCATACGTCACTTCGGCACAGCAAGCGCCATCGAATCACAAGGAGTCGATGGCGCCCATAAACTGAATCGCCTATTTATTGAGCATCAAGTTGAGCCTGACGCTCCCGGTCACGCCTGAGCAACGGCGCCAAAAACTTGCCCGTATAACTCTGCGGACAGTCCGCAACCTGCTCCGGTGTGCCCGAAACCACGACGGTTCCGCCGCCGTTACCGCCCTCGGGACCCATATCGATCAGGCGGTCGGCAACCTTGATGACATCAAGGTTGTGCTCAATCACCAGCACCGTGTTGCCCGCATCGACCAAGCGCTGCAGCACATCGAGCAGCTGGCGGACGTCCTCAAAATGAAGACCGGTCGTCGGCTCGTCCAAAATATAGAACGTCTTGCCCGTCTGGCGTCGATGAAGCTCCTTGGCGAGCTTCACACGCTGCGCCTCGCCGCCCGAGAGCGTCGTGGCGGGCTGGCCCAGGCTCACGTAGCCTAAGCCTACATCGTACAGCGTCTGGAGCTTGCGCTTAATCTGCGGGATATTCCCAAAGAAGGCCAGCGCCTCGGTGACGCTCATGTCGAGCACGTCCGAGATGGTCTTGCCACGGTAGGTGACCTCGAGTGTCTCGCGGTTGTAGCGTTTACCGCCGCAAACTTCGCAGGGAACGTAGATATCGGGAAGGAAGTGCATCTCGATCTTGATCTGCCCGTCGCCCTTGCACGCCTCACAGCGCCCGCCACTCACATTAAAGGAGAAACGACCCGGCGAGTAGCCGCGCGCCTTCGACTCCGGCGTACTCGCAAACAGCGCGCGAAGATCATCCCACAGGCCGATATAGGTAGCAGGGTTGGAACGCGGCGTGCGGCCAATCGGCGACTGGTCGATATCAATAACCTTATCGATACACTCGATGCCCTCGATTTTTTTATACGGACCCACAGGGCGCGTCGAACGGTGAATAGCATTCGTAAGGGCAGGCGCAATGGTGTCGGTAACCAGGGAGCTCTTGCCCGATCCCGACACGCCGGTAACAACCGTAAGCGTACCAAACTCGATCTTGGCGGTAACGTTTTTGAGGTTGTTGGCTCGAGCGCCCGTAATTTTAAGGCAGCCGCGACCGGGCTTGCGCCGTTCATCAGGCACCCGAATCATTCGTTTGCCGGTCAGATAAGCGCCCGTCATCGACTCAGGACACGCCATGATATCAGCAGGCGTTCCCGCCGCGACTACGTGTCCGCCGTTGACACCGGCGCCGGGCCCCATGTCGATCACGTAGTCGGCGGCACGGATTGTATCCTCGTCGTGTTCGACAACGATAACGGTATTGCCGATATCGCGCAGGCGCTCGAGCGTCTTGATCAGGCGCTCGTTGTCACGCTGATGAAGACCGATCGAGGGCTCGTCCAGAATATAGAGCACGCCCATGAGACCCGCGCCGATCTGCGTTGCCAAGCGAATACGCTGTGCCTCGCCACCGGAAAGCGTCGCCGAGGCGCGATCGAGTGTCAGATAGTCGAGTCCAACATCGACCAGAAAACGCAGGCGCTCCAGAATTTCCTTGACGATACGGCCGCCGATAAACTGTTGGCGCTCGGTGAGTTCCAGGCCCTCAAAAAACTCGAGCGACTCGCGGCACGACAGGCAGCAGACCTCGTAAATGGACTTGCCGCCCACGGTGACGGCGAGCATCTCAGGGCGCAAACGAGCGCCGTGGCAGCTCGAGCACGGTTCCTCGCGAATGTACTTCTCCAGGCGCGTCTTGGTGTTCTCGTTCGTCGTCTCGGTATAGCGTTCGTACAGGATGTTGCGAACGCCCGAAAACTTGGTATCCCACTGGCTGCGACGTCCGTCGAGCTTTTGGTAGTCGACCGAGATCTTCGTATCGCCCAGGCCATCCAAGAATGCACGACGCACGCGAGGGGGCAAGTCCTCCCACGGCGTATCGGCGCTCACCTTAAAGTGTTTGCAGACCGCAGCAAAAATCTGCGGATAGTAGTTCGAATTGCCAAACAGGCTACCAAAGACTCCGTCGGCAATGGACTTCGAGGGGTCTTCGATTAGGGCCTCGGCATCGACCGTCTTCTTAAAGCCCAGGCCATCGCACTCGGGGCACGCGCCATAGGGCGCGTTGAACGAGAAATCACGCGGCTGCAGGTCATCGATGGAGTGTCCATGCTCCGGGCACGCTAACGCCAGCGAATACTCCAGCAACTCGCCTTCGGTCCCCTCGGGAGCGTCGCGGTCGGGCAGCAAGTATACGTTCACATTGCCGTGCGCCAGCGCAGTCGCTTGTTCAACGGACTCGGCAATACGGCCCAGCGAGTTCTCGCGAATCACGATGCGGTCGACTACGACCTCGATATCGTGCTTGAACTTTTTGTCCAGATCGATCGGGTCGTCGAGCGAGCGCACTTCGCCGTCAACGCGCACGCGGCTAAAGCCCTCGGCGCGAAGGTCCTCAAACAGTTTGGTGTACTCGCCTTTTCGCCCGCGCACCACCGGTGCCAGCACAAACGCGCGGCGGCCCTCCCCCGCCGCCAAGACCTTGTCGGCAACCTGGTCGGTCGTCTGGCGCTCAATGACGCGGCCGCATTCGGGACAGTGCGGGGTGCCCACACGAGCGAACAGCAGGCGCAGATAGTCATAAATCTCGGTTACGGTGCCAACCGTCGAGCGAGGGTTTTTAGACGTCGTCTTTTGGTCAATCGACACCGCCGGCGAAAGGCCGTCGATTGAATCCAAGTCGGGTTTGTCCATCTGGCCCAAGAACTGGCGCGCATAGCTCGAAAGGCTCTCGACGTATCGACGCTGGCCCTCGGCATAGATAGTGTCAAATGCCAGCGAGCTCTTGCCCGAGCCAGAAAGACCGGTAATGACCACGAGTTGGTCACGCGGAATGGAAACATCGATATCACGGAGGTTGTGCTCACGAGCGCCGCGAATAACGATAGAAGAATCAGACATGGAAGCTCCTTGCCTCCTATTGCATCGAATCATACTGCCGATGAGTTTAGCGCACTCTACGCGCACAGATGTTCGTAATACAAGATTCGCAGACCTTTAGCTTTGCGTATCGGGTGCTTTGTTTCTCGAAATGCCGTGGAAAGGTTACAGTAATCTAATAACTGAACTTAATTTGCTGTAACAGAGGAACGTCCATGACCGAAGATATCCCCCTTGAAATCACTTCGAGTGACATGGCCAATCTGCCCATATTCATCGCCGTCCTTATCGTGGCCACCGTCGTCGTGCGCGTGTATTTTTCAATCAAACACAATGAAAAGCCGCCCATTGCCCGCGTCTTTTGGTGCGCGACGCTCCTCATCCCGCTCGGCATGGTAGCTGCATGGATTACGAATCAATTGCTCGTAAATGAGGACAGTTCCCTATGGGTCCTTTCTTATTCGGCGCTCGGTGCTGCCGCCGTCATACTTCTTGTCGAACCCTTGGTTTCGGGACTTATCGACCAAACCGATCTTGCGACGGGAACGGTTGCCTGTATTTGCCGTGACATCCTTGTCATCGCCGCTGTTTCAGCGCTCTCGTTCGTTTCACTCGAAATTGCCTGTAACGAAACGTTCTATCGCATTCCCGCCAACTCATTCGGGTTTTCCGTCGGGCTGCTCGCGACGGTTCTGCTCTCCCTTTATTTGCTGGGACAGCGTCATGGAGGCGTCATGGCCCTCGTGCCCGTCGCCTGTTGCATCCTTGGCATTGCCGAGCACTTCGTCATAACGTTTAAAGGCGAGGCCATCCTGCCAAGCGATATCTTGGCCCTTGGCACCGCAATGGAAGTGAGCGAGGGATACGAGTTTACCTTTACCGCCGGAATCGTAACCTCTCTAGCCCTGCTGGAGATTTCCCTAGGGCTTCTTTCGCTTATCCGACCGAGAAAGCTCCGTACGCCCACCCATATCTTCCCCGCAATCGCCGCTAACCTCTGCGCTTTTCTGCTAGTGACCGTTGTGGGGCTCTCGGGCTTTTCCAGCATCGACTTGGAGCAGGCGCTGAATTTTGGATTTGACCGTTGGCAGCCCATCACCACGTATGCGTCTCAGGGTTTTATCACTTCGTTCACCGAAATGGTCAACGAGTTGCCCATTGAGAAGCCCGAAGACTATACGCCCGATGAGGCGCAGAGCATCGAGCAGGAGCTCGCCGCCGCCTACGACAGCACGTATGGCTCGAGCGAGCAGCGCGCGGCTGCCGTTGCCCAGTTCAATGAAATCAAGCCGACGATTGTTGCCGTCATGAACGAGAGTTTTAGCGACCTTTCGTGCTTTGAGCAGCTCCAGGCGGCCGGGTACACCGGCCCCGCATTCTACAACTCGCTTCCCGACACACTTGTTCGCGGCACCATGCTCGCTTCGGTCACCGGTGGCGGAACGGCAAACTCCGAATTCGAATTTTTGACCGGAGCGACAACGGCCTTTGTCGGATTAGGCAAGATCCCCTATCAGCTGTATCAGATGAATGGCGTCAACAGCCTGGCAAAGGACCTTAAAGAGCTTGGGTATACCGCTACCGCTATGCACCCGCAAAACCCCGTCAACTACCATCGAGATAAAATCTATCAGCAGCTGGGCTTTGGAGACTTTCTTTCAATCGGCGATTTCGAAGGTGCGCCCTGTTACCATGCCGGCGTATGCGACTACGCCACCTACGACAAGATACTCGACCTGCTTAGAACCGACGAAGCGCCGCAGTTCATCTTTGACGTCACGATGCAAAATCACGGCGGCTACGACTATGGCACCGTTCCCGCCGAGGAGCTGACAAACTATTGGGTCGAGGGAGCCAGCGAGGGTGCCAATAGCGCGCTCAACACCTATCTAACCTGCATCAACGCATCCGACCGGGACCTCGAGTACTTTATCAACGAGCTCCGCAATATCGGCAGACCGGTTGTCCTTGTCTTTTTTGGCGACCATCAGCCGAGCGCCGCAACGACTCTCAACGACGAGCTGTACCCTCAGGAAGATACGGCAAGCCACGCTTTCCGTATCTATCAGTCGACATATTTTGTCTGGGCTAACTATGAAATCGCCGGCAATGCCGAGCTCAACGTCTACGACACCGTCGGGGCAAACGAGATTGCAGCCATTACCCTTAATAAGATCGGCGCCCCGCTCACCGACTATCAAAAGGCTCTGCTTGCAACAAGGTCAGATGTGCCCACCATCAATGTCGCCGGCTACCTTGGTGCCGACGGGCTGCGCTACGACTTGGAATCTGAAGACAGCCCATACGCCTCGACGATCGACAAGCTGCAGCGCATGCAATACCTCGAGTTCGCCAGCAAAGTTCAGTAAGCCCGCCCATTCGCTTGGGCCCATCGTATTGCAAGCACGCTCGGCCCAAATGCCTCGCAAATGACTCCCGCTCGCAAACGAGGGTACAATGACGCTCGTGTCACATCGCGGGGCCCCGGCCCCAACATATACAAAGGAGTCATACATGGGTTGCGAGCACGCACAGGCCGCCGGCGGACAAACGTCGCCGTCGCAATTTGAGGAGAATACGCTGTCCGAGGTCAAGCGCGTCATCGCCGTGCTTTCCGGCAAGGGCGGTGTCGGCAAGTCGTTTGTCACCGGTGCCATCGCCACCGAGCTTGCCCGCCACGGTCACAAGGTCGGCGTCCTCGATGCCGACATCACCGGTCCCTCCATCCCCAAGATGTTCGGTATGAGCGGACGCCACGTCCATGCCCTTGGCAACCTCATGCTGCCTGAAATCTCCGAGCACGGCGTCAAAGTCATGAGCTCCAACCTGCTGCTCCAAAACGAGACCGACCCCGTCCTTTGGCGCGGTCCGGTCATCGCAGGCGCCATTAGGCAGTTCTGGAGCGAGACCTCGTGGGGCCCCATCGACTACCTGCTGGTCGACATGCCTCCGGGAACAGGCGACGTCGCGCTCACCGTCTTCCAGTCACTGCCCGTCGACGGCATCGTCATCGTCACGAGCCCGCAGGATCTGGTCTCGATGATCGTCGCCAAGGCGGTCAACATGGCCGAGAAGATGAACGTCCCCATTCTGGGCATTGTCGAGAACATGAGCTATATTGAGTGCCCCGACTGCGGCAAGAAGATTGAGGTCTTTGGCAAAAGCAAGCTCCCCGAGGTCGCAGATCGCTATAACCTCGACATCTTGGGCCAGCTTCCCATTAATCCGGCACTCGCCGAGGCCTGCGATAAGGGCGAGGTCGAGACCGCGCTGCCCGATGGCATGTTGCCCAAGGCAGTCTCTGCCGTCGAGGCCATTACCCCGCACGAGACCGACGAGGCCTAAGTGAACGCGAGCGCCTTCTATGACGTCCTGGTAATCGGCGGCGGGGCTTCAGGCCTCGCCGCCGCCATTACGGCCGCACGCGCTGGCAAAAGCGTCTGCATCGTTGAGCGCGATGTCGCCTGTGGCCTTAAGCTCCTTGCGACCGGTAACGGCCGCTGCAACCTCTCCAACGAATCGATTGATCCTCAGCGGTATAACCACCCCGCATTCGTCGAATCCGTCATGGGCCCCCAGCCCGAACAAGAGCTTATGGGTTTCTTCTCCTCGCTGGGCATCATGACAACCTCCGAGGAAGGCCGACTGTACCCGCGCTCCCTTCGCGCCGAATCGGTGCGCGACGCGCTTCTCAACGTTTGCGACCGCCTAGGTATCACCTTAATCTGCGGAGCCAACGTTGCCTCGGCGCACAAAGCTTCCGAAGGCTGGACACTCCAAATAGACCGTCCAGCGCGGGCACTCAAGGCAAAAAAGCACGACGACCGAAAATCGGAGCTCCGCTCGCTTCGGAAAGCGCTCGCCGATGTCCCTCGCAAGAACGAGGCCCTGGAGGCACATGCCGTAATTATCGCCACGGGTGGCAACCCCACCGGTATCGCCGATACGTTTCGCCTCCCCCTCACTTCGCTGCGCCCCATCCTCTGCCCCGTATCGGCAACGGCCGTCGGCGATCGGGCGGCACTCAAGACGTTGGATGGCCTGCGCGTCCGCACCCGCTTGACGCTCGCCCGCAATCATAATGAGCTCTGGCACGAAGACGGTGAAGTCCTGTTTCGAACCTTCGGTATCTCGGGCGTCGCTGTCTTCAACCTCTCCCGTCGTATCCAGCGCGGCGATACGATCCTGCTCGACGTTTTCCCCGACCTCTCCAAAGACGAGCTGTTCGATATGCTCAACCGGCGCGTTGAGCTGCTCGGCGGCTTTTCGCCCCGCGATCCCCGTTGGCTCGACGGCATGCTCGCCCCGCAACTCTCCCGCGTCGTCTGCACGGCGTTCGAGCAGTGCCATCCAGGCTCCAACGATGTCATCCACCTGGTCTCGATCCTCAAGCACTTTAAGTTGCTCGTCGAGGGAACAGCCGAGGAGCGCTCGGCGCAGGTCACGCGTGGTGGCGTATCTGTCGAGAGCATCTCAACACCCAGTCTACGCGCGCGCAGCGCTGTCGACGCCCCGCTTTACATCTGCGGCGAAGCGCTCGACATCGACGCCGATTGCGGAGGCTTTAACCTTGCGTGGGCCTGGCTCTCGGGCATTCGCGCCGCAAGCAGCCTGTAGCCGCGCAGTCTATAATCAAAAACGCATTCGGGCCGTCTGGGATACCGGACGGCCTCTTTCTTGCCTCTAAGGAGACCTCGATGATCGAAATCACCCAAGTCAACGCGTCGCTCGATGAAGCCGGCGATGAAAATGCCTGCCTCATTGTTGGCAAGCGAGTCGCCAAGCGCGTCCTACGTTGCAAGGACTCCGAGATCAAGTCCATCGAGCTCCACCGCAAGTCAATCGACGCCCGCAAAAAACGAGACGTCCATTTTATCCTGAGCTTTCGTGTTGAGCTGACTAGTCCCCACCTCGAGCGAGAAGCGGTCGACAGCGTTGCCGAGCGTGACCGCTCGCGCGTACGCGCGATAGAAGACGATGGGTCTTCATTCCCCACCCCCGTCTCCGACGCACCTCAAGAACGCCCTGTCGTTGTCGGCGCCGGATGCGCCGGCCTTTTCGCTGCGCTTACGCTCGCCGAAGCAGGTCTTAAGCCCCTGCTCATCGAGCGCGGCGACCCGGCATTTCGCCGCTCGCATGCGATCGACCTCTTTCTAAAGGAGCGCATCCTCGACCCCGAGAGTAATATCCAGTTTGGTCTGGGCGGCGCGGGGACCTTCTCGGACGGCAAGCTCAATACGGGAACAAAAAATCCCGCCCATCGCCTTATCCTCGAAACCTTCGTCGAGGCGGGTGCGCCCCGCGATATTCTGTGGGATGCCAAGCCGCACATTGGCTCCGACATCCTTCCCACGGTTGTCACCGCTATATCCCAGCGCATCGAGCAGCTCGGAGGTGTCGTCCGTTATCGAACAAAGCTCGTCGACATTCACATCGACGCGTCTGGCGCCATTACCGGTATTGATGTCCAATCGTCCCAAGACGCCGCTTGCGAGCCAATCGAGACAAAGCACCTCATCCTCGCCTGCGGGCATTCTGCTCGCGATATTTTTGAGCTCCTTAAAGACCACAACGTGGCCCTCGCACAAAAGACCTTTGCCATGGGCGTTCGCATCGAGCATCCGCAGCGCGACATCGATCGAGCCCAATATGGAGCCTTGGCGGGACATCCAGCGCTCGGGGCGGCCCCTTACAAACTTGTTGCCCATCTTCCCAACGGCCGCAGCGTGTTCTCGTTTTGCATGTGCCCCGGCGGACAGGTTGTCGCCGCCTCTTCCGAGCAGGGCCACCTGTGCGTCAACGGCGCTAGCCTCAATGCCCGCGACGGACGCAACGCAAATGCCGCCTTGCTCGTTAACGTCACGCCTGAGGACCTTCCCAACGATGACCCGCTCGCCGGCATCGAGCTCCAGCGTGCCTGCGAGGCGGCCGCCTATCGCCTGGGCGGCTCCAACTGGAACGCACCGGCACAGCTCGTCGGAGATTTCCTCGCAGGACGCGCCAGCAAGGCGCCCGGAAAGGTAAAGCCCACCTATCCGCTCGGTGTGACCTGGACGGCAATTGACGAAGCCCTGCCGCAGCATATCGTCGAGTCGCTCCGCCTGGGACTTCCCCTACTCGGAAAAAAGCTACGAGGCTACGACCGCCCCGACGCCGTTCTTACCGGCGTGGAGACTCGTTCGAGCTCACCGGTTACTGTCACCCGAGACCGAACGTGCCATGCCGTGTCGACCCCGGGCCTCTACCCTTGCGGTGAGGGAGCTGGATATGCCGGCGGCATCATGAGCGCAGCCACCGACGGCATTCGTTGTGCCGAAGCCCTGATCGCAGACCTCTAGCGCACGAATTCCAGCACGCAAAAGACACAGGCCCCGAGCTCCACAGGGAACTCGGGGCCTGTTCGCTATTTCTTAAACCGTGCACCCTGGCGTTTTCTGCCCGATGCGAACGTGGAACCTTTGCGGGCCTGCGAACGTAAGCGCTCGATCGTCTCGTCCTCAGACGCACCCTCGAGCATCGCCCGAATCTGAACGACGGCATCGCGCAGGCGCGCCGCCTCCTC
The DNA here is from genome assembly GCA_902496775.1 of uncultured Collinsella sp. Lineage (GTDB taxonomy): Bacteria > Actinomycetota > Coriobacteriia > Coriobacteriales > Coriobacteriaceae > Collinsella. The sequence goes on along the minus strand of CABVCF010000006.1, from coordinate 3,527 downwards.
AAAGTCCATGGCAGCAGAAGCGTTGCGCATATCCTCTTCCATGGTTTCGACGATCCGCACAAGCTCGTCATGCGGCAGTTCTTCCAACTGCTCCGCAAGTGTCTGCTCGGGTGCCACCGTTTCCGGCACGCCGCCCTCGCCCGACTCATCGGGCGTATAGAATGCGCCATGGCCAAGGGAGTCGCCCTTCGAGCGCCCCTTGGAACCCACGGTTTTTTCGGCTTCGGCAATAAAACTTGAGATGTCGTTGATGGCTTTGCGCACCGTCTTGGGCACAATGCCATGCTCTTCGTTATATGCCATCTGAATCTCGCGACGGCGCTGCGTCTCCTCGATGGCCTCTTTCATCGAATCGGTCACAACGTCCGCATACATGATGACTTCGCCATCGGCGTTACGGGCCGCGCGGCCAATCGTCTGAATCAGCGAACGGCGGTTGCGCAAGAAGCCTTCCTTATCGGCATCGAGAATTGCCACCAGTGAGACCTCGGGAAGATCCAAGCCCTCGCGAAGCAGGTTGATGCCAACGAGAACATCGATCTTGCCCTCGCGCAGCGTTCGCAGGATCTCGACACGGTCCATTGTCGCCGTATCAGAATGCATGTAATTGACCTTAATGCCCGCATCAAGCAGATGGTCGGTCAGGTCCTCGGCCATGCGCTTGGTCAACGTGGTCACCAGCACGCGCTCCTTGCGGGCAACGCGCTCGCGAATCTCGTCCTCAAGATCGTCAATCTGACCGCGAACCGGACGCACATCGATCTTGGGATCGAGCAGACCGGTCGGACGAATAATCTGCTCCACGTCGTTCTGGCTAACCCGCAGCTCGTAATCGCCCGGCGTGGCCGAAACATAGATAAACTGGGGTATCCTTGCCTCAAACTCATCGAAACGAAGCGGGCGGTTATCGAGCGCCGAGGGCAGGCGAAAACCGTGTTCCACCAGTGTCACCTTACGCGAGCGGTCACCTTCGTGCATACCGCGAATCTGCGGCACCGTCACATGGCTCTCATCGATGATGCAGAGCATATCTTTGGGAAAGTAATCGATTAGGGTAAACGGCGGCTCGCCCGGCTTGCGACCATCCAGATGACGCGAGTAGTTCTCGATGCCGTTGCAAAAGCCCATCGTCTCGAGCATCTCAAGATCATAATCGGTGCGCTGCTGCAGACGCTGCGCCTCGAGCAACTTGTCGGTCGCCTTGAGCTCCGCCACGCGCTTCTCGCACTCTTCGCTGATCGATTTCAGAGCCGCCTTGACCTTCGGCTTCTCGGTCACGTAGTGCGATGCCGGCCATACGGGAATAGCCTCGTACTCACGAAGCATCTCACCGGTGACCTCATCGATCTCGGCAATCAGCTCGACCTCATCGCCAAAGAACTCAAACCGCAACGGATGCTCGGCATAAGGCGGATACACGTCGACAACATCGCCGCGCACGCGGAACGTGCCGCGTGCCAGGTCATAGTCATTGCGATCATATTGAATGTCGATAAGTGCATGGATAAAGTCATCGCGCTCGAGCGGCACCTTTTTGTCGACGTTTGGAGACAGACCCGCATAGTCCTCAGGAGAGCCAATGCCATAGATACACGAGACCGATGCGACAACGATCACATCGCGTCGAGAGAGCAGCGATGCGGTCGCCTGATGTCGCAGCATCTCGACCTCTTCGTTAATCGAGGAGTCTTTCTCGATATATGTATCGCTTTGCGGCACATACGCCTCGGGCTGATAGTAGTCGTAGTACGAGACGAAGTAGACCACAGCGTTGTTGGGAAAGAACTCTTTGAGCTCGCTCGCAAGCTGAGCGGCGAGCGTTTTATTCGGAGCCATGACCAGCGTCGGCTTTCCCAGGGCCTCAATAGTCTTTGCCATCGTGAAGGTCTTGCCCGAACCAGTCACGCCCAGCAAAACCTGATAGCGGTCTCCGTCCCTCACGCCCTGCACAAGCGACTCAATGGCCTTAGGCTGGGAACCGGCAGGCTCATAGGGAGACACGACCTTAAACGGCACGTCAGAGCCTTCAACGCCAAAGCGCTTAAGTTCACCACCAACGCGTTCTACTTCAAATTCCGCCATGGATACTCCTAACTCATATATCTGCAGTATACGCAGGCGGCAGGCATAGTCCTATACGAACCGATCGGGATAGAGGGTCTTGTAGCGAACCCAGGCATTATTGACACGAATCAGATACGCCTGCGTCTCGGGAAAGGTGATTGCATTATGAAGCGACGTACTCTGCTGCGCCCATCCGTCGACATTGCCCATGCCGGCGTTATAGGCGGCAATGGCACTGTCAGTCGACCCGTTAAAATACGCTAGAAGATACGAGAGATACGCACAGCCAAACTCGATATTCGTAGCCGGATCGTTAAGGTTGTCGGCCGAATACTCGCCACCGTCGACAAGGCCCTTGGCGATCATATCCTGGGCAGTCTCGGGCATCAGCTGCATCAATCCCTGAGCACCCTGATTCGACTCGGCCTCGGGATCCCAATTCGATTCAGACTTAATGACAGCGCACACCAGATACGGATCCAGATTATGCGAAATACTGGATTGCTTTACATACGCCTCGTAGTCAATCGGATACAGCGGCTTAAAGAAAGCGGCAGGAGCATACGAGTAAACGAATGAGATAAGGCCGAAGGCAAAAACGGCAGCCAGCGGTATAAGGCGATACCACGTAAGGAAACGTGTCTTAGGCATCGGCCTCCTCCTTATCCACTACATCCCCGAACCCATGGCGCGAAAGCCATGCGTCCAGTTGTTCAAAGAGCGAGTTATCGTCTGCCGCATTGTCAATCACAGTTGTAGCGAGATTGCACAGCGCAGACTCTTCGGGCTGGCAAGCAGAACGGGCATCGAAATCAGATGGCTCCATGCCACGTTGAATAGCGCGCTCGCGACGAACTGACAAAGGGGCGCTGATGACCAAAATTTCATCAGCCAAGCCAAATGCATCCTCAAAACCAGTCGGAGCAGAAACCTCGACCACCGCAAAAGGATAACGGGGAGATGAAACAGTACAACAAACCGGATCGAGAATCCTAAGCGAAAGCTGTTCAATCAGAATGGGATGCACGATGTCATTGAGCCGTGCGACCGAATCAGGAGAAGCGAAAGCTCGAGAAGCGAGGATGCCGCGGCGAATGCCGCCTTCCTCATCCAAAATGTCCCAACCGAATTCATCCGCGAGTGTATTGACGATATCAGAGCCCGGCACATACAGCGATTTTGCAAGCTCATCCAGATCGATAAGCATAGCGCCACGAGATTCGAAATAGCGGCAGGCAGTCGACTTACCCGAAGCAATATTGCCCAAGACAAATACGGTAAACATCAAGCCCTCCCTAACGCCAATGCGAGTAATTATCGCTCAAATACACTAGATGGACTCAAAATACAGCCAAACAGTAAGAGCGCATACGGGGGAGCTAGGTCCCAAAGTACAACGTGTATACAACGCAAAAAGGGGGAGGCCGCGAGGCCTCCCCCTTCTCAGTTCAGGCGTACGGCTC
>CABVCF010000005.1 GCA_902496775.1 uncultured Collinsella sp. | reverse complement strand
GTGAACTGCCTCCCATTTCTTGGACATCGGGAAATGGGAGGTTTTCCATGAGTATAGACCTCAGGGTGAAGCACGACCTGGAGTCCAGGAGGCGGGCCGTCGAGCTCTTCGACGCCGGCGTCGGCTGCAAGCCGGCGGCCGAGGCCCTGTCCGTCCCCCGCGAGACCGTGAGAGAATGGCAGTGGGTATACCGGGCGTTCGGAAGCGAGGCGCTGCTGTCCATGGGCGGGAAACAATCCAGGTACACATTCGAGCAGAGGGTCGCCGCGGCGTCGGCCGTGGTCGACGGCGGGATGGCGAAGACCGACGCCATGGCCGAGTTCGGGATCAGGTCGAAGTCCCCGCTGGAGCGCTGGTGCAGGCTCTACCGCGAGGGCGGCGCCGAGGCGCTGCGGCCCCGCCCGAAGGGCAGGCCGAGGGGGTCGAGGTCGAAACCCCGGGCCCGCACCCGCGAGCAGGAGCTCGAGGAGCGCTGCCGCAGGCTCGAGGCCGAGGTCGCCTACCTAAAAAAATTGCGCGCCCTGGTCGAGCGGGACGGGCTCTGACCAGGGCGGCGGCCGAGGCGGTGAGGGCGCTGCGCACGGAGGGGCACTCCCTGCGCCACCTGCTGGAGTGCTCGGGGCTCGGGAGGTCGACCTACTACTACGCGCTGGCGCACCCGCGGAGGCCGACCAGGCCCGAGCTGCGCGACGCCGCGGCCGAGATATTCTCGCGCACCGCCAACGGCTGCGGGCACCGGCAGATAGCCATGTGCCTGCGCGCCGAGCTGGGCGCGGTCGTGGCCGACAAGACCGTGCTCAAGATGATGCGCGAGATGGGCATCCGGTGCGGGATACGCCGCCGGGGCTCCCGCCGCCGGTACAGCTCCTACAGGGGGCTCGTGGGGAGCACGTTCGAGAACGTCATCGCGAGGGACTTCGGCGCCGAGGGGCCGTGGCAGAAGCTCGGCACCGACGTCACCGAGTTCAAGGTGGCCGGCGCCAAGGCCTACTGGGCCCCGGTGCTCGACTTCTGCACGAAGGAGATCGTGGCGAGCGACATATCGACCTCGCCGGACCTCGCCCAGCAGCACAGGATGCTCGACCGGCTCCTCGAGGCTCTGCCCGACGGGGCGGCGCCGACCATGCACTCGGACATGGGCTGGCAGTACCAGCACGAGTCCTACGCCTCCAGGCTGGAGGGGGCGGGCATCACCCAGAGCATGTCGCGTAAGGGGAACTGCATCGACAACGCCGCCACCGAGCAGCTCTTCGGCCACGTGAAGGACGAGTTCTACCGCGGCAGGGAGTGGGGCAGCTTCGGGGACTTCAAGCGCGACCTGGAGGAGTACATAGCCCATTGGAACACGCGGCGCAGGCAGGTAAGATTGAAGGGCCTGACGCCGGAGGAGTTCCGGAACCGGGCCCTTGCGGCGTAGTCGCTATTTATTCAGTCCAAGTTTCGGGGCGCAGTTCACTGTCCCCTTTGTGGTGGTTCGAGAATTACAGTCCAAAGAAGCCCAGGATTTGATCGCGGCTTACGGGTCTGTAGTCGTTGGCATCAAGGCCAACGTCATAGCGCAGGATCGGGCGCTCGCGATCGCGGTTGCGCGCGTTGGTGCGGTCTCCCCTGCTGTGGATATGCCCGTGCAGCATGATGGCGCCACGTGCCTTGCCATTCCAGCTGAGCATGGGGTAGTGGCTCATAACCAGACGATGGCCCTTGGCATAGCCGGGGGCAATCTCCAGATAATCACGCGCGTCTTCCCAAATTTGCGGCACGTCGGGATCTTCCCAATCGCCGTCATGGTTGCCACGGATGAGCGTCACGTTCTGGCATTCAATGCGCTCGCGCAGGCGCACCGCCTCCGCCAGGGGCAAACGATAGGTAAAGTCTCCCAGGATGTAGAGGCGGTCGTCCACATCCACGCACTCATTGATGGCATCGATGACCTTGCGGTTCATCTCCTCGACTGAATCAAACGGTCGATCCATGTCGTGCAAGATATTCGTATCGCCCAGGTGCAGGTCGGCGGTAAACCACATCATCGTCTATGCCCTCATTTCGCAACGCGTTCAACTCGTGCTAAGTATACAGACGTAGCGATGCGGCGGTTATCCAAAGAGCCCACCGAACAGTCCGCGGCGGCGCTTGTCTTGCTTTTTCGAAGCGTCACTCTGAGTTTTCTTGTCCTGCCGTTTCCTACGGTCCTGCTCCAACTCATCGTCATCGAGTAGCATATCCCACTCAAACGGATCATCCGTCAAATCGAACAGGTCATCGTCGTCAAGCATGGCAGCCTCCCTTACCGATTAGCGGGCATCCACCACATAGAGGCCAACGCGCACCTGGTGCCACGGGCTGCGCTCGGGGGCAACCTGTTGCACGCGGGCCTCAAACACGTCCTTGTGGCCGTAATACATCATCAAGGACAGTGGGCCGACCTCGTTTCCCGGAACGTAGCCAAGTTTGGTCTTGCCATAGTAGATCGCAACTGCCTCGGGGTCATGGGGATTATCGCGCTCGGCACACAGCGTCAGTTTATCGCCCGCTTTAAGATCGCCTAGGACCAAAGCGCCGTCGGCATATTGAAATCCTGCGATGTGAAACGACAGAAGAACACGTGAAGGCTCGTACATGGCAGCTCCTCTAACGGCCGGATAAACCGGTGTGTAACCTTATTGAGAAGTCTACGGTCCCGTGCGGACACAAATACATCCTGTCTGCGTCCTTCAATCGTTTGCCTCAACGCTTGCGCGACAGAACGCTTGCAGATAAGATAGGAACACGGATGGCACCCGTTGCCGCGGGTCTTGCCAACTCCGATACACGTTTTCATCGTGAGAAGTGGCCGTCTTCGCTTACGCGGGGGCGGCTATTTCATTCGGCCGATAAATAGGCCGAGTTCGATAGCCGCGATCAACAACGCTAATAACGAAATAACATCGCTTACGTTCATACCAAATCCCTTCTAAAGGGAGTTGGCCCATCCGTGCTCCATAACAGTAGTCTAACGCAAAATGCAGGTAATAGAAACACTTGTTCGTATTACCTGCGCCCTTTTCTAATGCACAAACATGCGCACGAACTTGTGCTTCCAGCTTGCGTAAGGAGCATAGCGGAATGGCACGTCCAGCCAGGTTGCCTTGTTCACGATGCTCTTCTTGTGGCTAAACGTATCGAAGCTCTCGCGGCCATGGTACTGCCCCATACCGCTCGCACCCATGCCGCCAAAGCCCATATGGCTCGTGGCCAAATGCATGATGGTGTCGTTGACACAGCCGCCACCAAAAGGCACGTAACGCACAAAACGCTGCTGAACTGCGCGATCCTGGCTAAAGATATACAGGGCCAGCGGCGTCGGGCGATTCGTAATAAACGTCTCGGCCTCGTCTAGGCTCTCAAACGTCAGCACCGGCAAGATGGGGCCGAAAATCTCCTCCTGCATCACGGCGTCATCGGGGGTCACGCCGTCCAAAATCGTCGGCTCGATCTTGAGCGAAGTCTCGCGCGCGGTACCTCCAAGCACAACCTTATCGGGATCGATCAGCCCGCGCACGCGCGCAAAATGCTTGGCGTTGACGATATGCCCGTAGTCCTCGTTATCGAGCGGATGCTCGCCAAACATACGGCGGGCCTCCTCCTTGATAAGGTCCAGCAGCTCATCGTGCACGCGCGCATCGACCAGTAGGTAGTCGGGCGCCACGCAGGTCTGCCCCACGTTGAGCCACTTACCAAAGGCGATACGCCGTGCCGCAACCTTCAAGTTTGCCGTCGCATCCACGATACAGGGACTCTTTCCGCCCAGCTCAAGCGTCACGGGCGTAAGGTTTTTACTTGCGCGCTCCATGACGAGCTTGCCGACCGGAACGCTACCGGTAAAGAAGATCTTGTCCCAGCACTCATCGAGCAACGCTTCGTTCTCGGCGCGCCCGCCCTCGACAACCGTCACCAGGCGCGGATCAAATGCCTCTTCACAGATTTGCTTGAGCACCGCGCTCGATGCCGGAGCATAGGCACTCGGCTTGATGACCACGGTATTGCCCGCGGCAAGGGCGCCGGCGAGCGGCTCGAGTGTTAGCAAAAACGGGTAGTTCCACGGAGCCATGATGAGTGTGACGCCATAGGGCACGGCTTGCGTTTTGCACACGCTCACGGCGTTAGCGAGATCGCACGGACGCAGGCGCGGACGACTCCACCGAGCCACGTGAGCGATCTGATGTCGAATCTCGGAAAGCGACGTACCAATCTCGCACATATAGGCCTCGTCATGCGACTTCCCCAAATCGGTCTTGAGCGCATGGGCGATATCGGCCTCGTGGGCCCGCACCGCATCGCGTAAACTCACGAGCGCGCGACGTCGAGCATCGACATCAAACGTGGCGTGCGTCTTAAAGTAGGCGCGCTGATCGCCGACGATGCGCGCAATTTCCTCGGTGTTCATGGACCCTCCTAATTCTCGTCCTCAAACATACCACCTGCAACGACTTCGTACATATGCTCGAGCTCCAAGCGGTCCATTAGAAGCGGAACGGGGTATAGCGGATTGGCCTCGGCATCGGCATGCGCCGCCATCTCGGGAATGTCGGAGCGGCGAATGCCCGAGACATATTTGGGGATTCCCAGGATCTCGTTCATGCGGTCGACCCAATCGATAAAGGCCTCGGCCGCAAGACTATCCTGCGCGGTAGCCGGCGCAATGCCCGCCATGCGAGCAAGATCGGCAAGCTTGGGGGCGGCGGCGTCACCATAAGCGCGAAGCATGTGCGGCAGGATGATCGCGTTGGCCAAACCGTGCGGAATTCCGTATCGGCCGCCCAGACTGTGCGCGATGGCATGCACATATCCGACATAGGAGCGGGTAAACGCAACGCCCGCCTTATACGCCGCCAAAAGCATATTGCGACGAGCGCACATGTCGTCACCATGCTCATAGGCCTCGAGCAAATTGTCGTGGATAAGCTGCACCGCCTGTCGCGCCATCTTACGCGTATAGGGCGTGGTGCTTCGCCCGATAAAGGCCTCAACGGCATGCGTCAGGGCGTCCATGCCCGTCTGCCCCGTAATGGAAGCGGGCAAGCCGCACGTAAACTCGGGGTCGTGGACTGCAAAACGCGGGATGAGCACAAAGTCGTTAATGGGGTATTTGTAGTGCGTCTCGTCATCAGTGATAACCGCCGCGAGCGTGACTTCGCTTCCCGTACCGGCGGTAGTGGGAACCGCAATAAGCAGCGGCAGGAGACGATGAATCCGCAGTAGGCCGCGCATCTTGTTGATGGGCTTGTTTGGCTGCGCAATGCGCGCCCCCACACCCTTGGCACAGTCCATGGCTGATCCTCCGCCAAAACCGATAATGGCCTGACAGGCGCTCTCTCGATACAGGAACGCCGCTTCCTCCACGTTTGAGACCGTGGGGTTCGCACGCGTTTCGGCATAGACCGTAACGCCAATCCCCCTGGATGCGAGCGCCGTCTCGAGCGGTGCCGTGAGCCCCAGACGGGCAATGCCGGGATCCGTCACGATAAGGACCTTCTGAATCGAGCGCTTTTGAAGCACCGCGGGCACATCCTCGGCATGCTCTAAAATGCGCGGCTCGGTATAGGGCAGGATCGGCAATGCAATGCGAAAAACCGTCTGATATGTTCGGCACCAGGCACGACGGGCTAGATGCATAAAGGAAACTCCTTCATTTGTTGATAGGTCAACATTTGCTCGCCCGATTGTACTCAGCGGCGGTCAAAGACGGCCTGCCAATCGTTAATCAATCAACATCTTCATATCTCAAAATTGTTTTATTAAAAATCATTCCTAATAGGCTTCACATTTGGTTGCATTTATGGATAATAGAACCCGTCAAGACGCACGTCCGGAGAGGGCCCTTACGGGACCGGACGAGCGCGCCATCGCCATCGATCGAAAGGATCGAATCATGAAGTTTGTTTGCCCCGTTTGCGGTTATGTGGAAGAGTTCGACGGCGACCAGCTGCCCGAGGATTTTAAGTGCCCCCAGTGCGGCGTTCCCGGTTCTCGCTTTCTGAAGCAGGAGGAGGGCCAGCTCGAGTGGGCTGCCGAGCACGTCGTGGGCGTCGCCAAGATGGAGGGCGTCTCCGAGGACATCGTTGCCGACCTGCGCGCCAACTTTGAGGGCGAGTGCTCCGAGGTCGGTATGTACCTGGCCATGGCTCGCGTCGCTCATCGCGAGGGCTATCCCGAGATCGGCCTGTACTGGGAGAAGGCTGCCCACGAGGAGGCCGAGCATGCCGCCAAGTTCGCCGAGCTCCTGGGCGAGGTCGTGACCGACTCCACCAAGAAGAACCTCGAGATGCGCGTTGAGGCCGAGAACGGCGCCACCGCCGGCAAGACCGATCTTGCTAAGCGCGCCAAGGCCGCTGGCCTCGATGCCATCCACGACACCGTGCACGACGAGGCCCGCCACGGCAAGGCTTTCGCCGGCCTGCTCAAGCGCTACTTTGGCTAAGCCAACCGCCTGAGAGATATTCTCTAGCTTTTATAAGGCCCGGACCACATGGTTCGGGCCTTTTTCGTGCCTCACGAACTTGTTAACGCCCTGAAATAGGACCGCCTTCGGCATCGGCTTCTCGTCAAAAACTAAGTGAGTAGACTTTTTGGAACTTGCCGAGCACGCCATCCATATTGCTTTATAAAGCCGCAGGTAAATGACTTGTTGCAAAACGGCTTGGTCGCCAAAGTGCCAAAAGTCTACTCACTTAGAACCGCAGCCGTCCACGATCGAGCCATTTTGTGTCTAGCGGGCATCTTTCCGTCGATTACTCCCAATTTTGTCCAGTCAATGAATAGTTCAGACCGGAGTAATGCCTCAGCCCTTTGCTCATCTGAGCTTTTATCACGATGTTCAGCATCGAGCATCCTGCATATGGCCTTAACGATCGCGCGGAATCTATCCTCATCCGATATCTGTCTGTGTGTCAGGAGAAGCACATCGTAGCCCATGGCCTGAAGGGCCGTCATGCGGTCAGCGTCACGCAAGCCATCCCCTGCGCGTCCGTGCGAGGCCTTTCCCTGACATTCAATGGCCACCTGTCGCCTACCGTCCGGTGAAGAAAGAAGTAGGTCGATATATACACGGGACTTTCCCACAATCGCTCGAGCACTTTTGCTTAGCATCACTTCAACATTAAGCTCTATGCCGCAAAAACCTTCGCCTCCCAGGGATCGCGGCAGTGCAAGTAGCAAATACGCCTCGACCTCAAAAGGCGACGCGGCACCCAATGGAACGAGTTGCGATACCGCCATAAATCTATTGCCGTAACGCATCCCGCAAACATCTGAACAAAAACGGTCAAGGTCTCCGCCCAAAACCAAAGCGTCTCGACGCCATAAATTTGAGGCGGTGCCGTCCTCGGACGGGCAGCGCACCCAACCGAACGTTGTCGAAATCGCGCCCGAATCAATTGCATGCGAAAGCTCCGCCTCAAGTGCCGCCGGCAGGGCACACACCGCAAACAAGCCACACATCTCCGCCAATACCAAAAGAAGCTGAAGATCCGTCAGATGCCGCGACATGATGAATGTCGTCAGTAGAGGAGACGTAACCAAAAACCCATGCTCCGTTTCCAGCACGGATTCCCTGGGGAGCTCACCAAGAAACAGCCGCTGTCTGATACTGGCAGGACAAGTCCGCTTGTTTCTCGTCCGGACCAATGTATACAACGGAAAGCCGAGCACAACCGCAGCCGTCGGGTTACGGGCAAGGTCATATCGCTGCCGGTCTTCTTCCGGCCGTGGAAGCGGCGGACACAAAGCGCGGACTTGAGGAGGCAAACGCCAGTACCTAAAAGCCGATATGTCACAAAGTAGATCCTTCATAGGCACAGGAAAACACGAATTTCAGCCCAGTCAGTCACGCATTGGCGCGAACGCACCAAAAATGGCGCCGAACGGACTGCCAAGTTTTCAACAGCCCTCCCCAACTGGCCAAAAGCTTGCCGAGAGCTGGACGAAGCCCTGTTGAAAACCCCATTTTTTTCTCATGCAGAAGCTTTGCGCGGCAAGTGAGTAGACTTCTTTGAACATCCCGAGCAGGCCGGTCATCCTGCTTTTCAAAACCGCAGGTAGATAGCTTGCTACAAAACTGCCCGCTCGCCATCACGCCAAAAGTCTACTCACTTAGATTGCAGAGCACCCCCATTAGCTGCAATTCCAAGGTATTAAGCATTTTTGGACTCAAATCGTCATACTGGACAAGAATTTGAGTTGAGTTTTTAGGGACAGATGCGCCATCGGCACACCAATAACAGTCACTGATATCGACAAAAGGGATACTCGAGCGCGTGAGGGCCTGCGCAAAAGAGCTTCCGCCCGCTTCGCACTCCGCAACCACAGTGCAGTAAAGGCCCGCGTCTGCGTGTTCGATCGAGACCTCCCCTGCCGGAAACGCTTTCCGTACAAGCGAGGTCAGGCCATCACGCGCCTCGCGAGCACGAACGCGCACGCGGTTCACATGACGCTCGTAATCACCCGATTCCAGCAAGCGAGCCAATGCAACTTGATCTATGGAGCTAACCGACGAGGCGTAAAAACCAAGGTCGCGCCTAAACCGCTCCATTAGCTCATCGGGCAGCACCATGTACGCTAGGCGCAACGCCGATGACAGGCTCTTCGAAAACGTATTGGTGTAGATAACCGACTGGGCGGCATCGATCGACGCGAGCGCGGGAATCGGCTTGCCGGCAAGGCGAAACTCACAATCAAAGTCATCTTCGATGAGATATCGACCTGGTCGCTCGGCGGCCCAGCTCAGAAGCGCATAGCGACGCACAATGCTCGTCACAAGGCCGGTTGGATATTGGTGAGACGGCATCAGGTGAAGTACATCGGTCCCGGTTTTCTGCAGAGCGCTCAGGTCCACGCCGTCGTCATCCAACGGGATATGTCGAACTTCGCAGCCCATAGCCTGATAGATGCGCGTCAGGCGCAAATAGCCCGGATCCTCAACGGCATACACCTTGTCGGCTCCAAGCAACTGAACCAACATGGTGTCGAGCAGCTGGGCGCCCGCACCGATAACAATGTTGTTGGGGTCGACATTCATACCCCTTGTCCCGCGCAGATGGTGAGCAATTGCGCGTCGCAGCCGAGCAGTGCCCTGCGCCGGTGCGGGCGAAAAGATTTCGCGCTCGTCTTCGGATGCCAGCGTCGCCCGTAGCGCGCTTTGCCAAAGCCGCGCCGCCTCCAAAGCGGAAGGAGAAAGTGCATCGAATCGCTCGACCTGTCCGTTGACATCATGCGCGCTGGGACCCGCAGAGGCGGCATCTCGGTCGATGCTCTCCGCAGTCGAAGCCAAAACCGGTGCATCCGGAAGCTCGCAAGCGTAGTAGCCACGACGCGGCATTGAGCAAATATAGCCCTCGGCAAGTAACTGGCTATATGCATTCTCGATGGTAATGACACTGATTCCCAGATGACTGGCAAAGGCGCGCTTAGACGGAAGATGCTCCCCCGCCACAATACGTCCAGCAACAATATCATCTCGAATTTGCTGGTAAACATACTCATAGAGCGATGCCTCACCACGTTTTTCCAAATTGTAGTCAAGCATGAGTTTGCCACCTGACCTTATCGAGCTGTTCAATCTGGTATTAAGCTGACCTTATTATTATCTCGAAAACTGAGTATTTTGCCATACCCAGCTCCCCGATAGGATGTTCCGTCAAGCAATGCACATGCCAACCAAGGGAGCAACCATGGCAGAACAGACCAGCAAGGCCGATCGCGTCAAACTCAATCGCGAGCTCGCGCAGATGCTCAAGGGCGGCGTCATCATGGACGTTACCACGCCCGAGCAGGCACGCATCGCCGAGGAGGCAGGCGCCTGCGCCGTCATGGCTCTCGAGCGCATCCCGGCCGACATCCGTGCCGCAGGCGGCGTCTCGCGCATGAGCGACCCCAAGATGATCAAGGGCATCCAGGAGGCCGTCTCCATCCCCGTCATGGCCAAGTGCCGCATCGGTCACATCGTCGAGGCGCAGGTCCTGCAGGCCATCGAGATCGACTACATCGATGAGTCCGAGGTTCTCTCCCCTGCCGATGACGTCTATCACATCGACAAGACCCAGTTTGACGTGCCGTTTGTCTGCGGCGCCCGCGATTTGGGCGAGGCGCTGCGCCGTGTTGCCGAGGGCGCCACGATGATTCGCACCAAGGGTGAGCCGGGTACGGGCGACGTCGTCCAGGCCGTGCGTCACATGCGCAAAATCCAAAAGCAGATCCGCGACGTTGTTGCCCTGCGCGACGACGAGCTCTTTGAGGCAGCCAAGCAACTGCAGGTTCCGGTCGAGCTGGTGCGCGAGGTCCATGCCACGGGAAAGCTTCCCGTCGTGAACTTTGCCGCCGGCGGCGTAGCGACCCCCGCCGACGCCGCGCTGATGATGCAGCTGGGCGCCGAAGGCGTCTTTGTCGGCTCGGGCATCTTTAAGAGCGGCGACCCCGCCAAGCGCGCAGCCGCCATCGTCAAGGCCGTGGCAAACTTCACCGATGCCAAGCTCATCGCCGAGCTTTCTGAGGACCTGGGCGAGGCCATGGTGGGCATCAACGCCGACGAGATCGAGATCATCATGGAGGAGCGCGGGCGCTAGTCCAGCAGAAAGGATCGCACATGAGCGATTACGCAGACCAGACAGTCGCCGTGCTGGCGGTCCAAGGTGCTTTTGCCGAGCACGAGGCAAGGCTATCCGAGCTGGGCGCACATTGTATTGAGCTGAGGCAGGCGGCTGATTTGAAGCAGGACTTTGACCGTCTGGTACTTCCCGGCGGTGAGTCTACCGTTCAAGGGAAGCTGCTTGATGAGTTGGGCATGCTCGAGGAGCTTCGTGCCCGCATTGTTGAAGGCATGCCCGTCCTGGGCACCTGCGCCGGCCTGATTCTGCTGGCTCACGACCTTGCCGCCCATGACGATAAGGGCACGCCGCGTTTGGCAACCATGGACGTACTTGTCGAGCGCAATGCCTACGGCAGGCAGCTCGGCAGCTTTCGAACCAAGGGACAGGTAGCCGGCATCGACGGTCAAGTGCCGCTGACGTTTATCCGCGCGCCCCGCATCGTCGAGGTCCACGGCGACGCAAAGGCCCTAGCGAAAGTCGACGGACGCATCGTCGCCGCCCGCCAGGGCAACCAGCTCGGCGTAACCTTCCACCCCGAACTCGATAAAGACATCCGCCTCCACGAGCTCTTCCTACAAATGTAGGCATCGAAATCAACAAACGAAACGAGAGTGGACAATCTCCCACTTTGAGCTTGAATGCAGGCTCAAACCGGAAGATTATCCACTCTCATGCTATGTAGTCGTTTAAGAACGTCCCCAATGACTACTTGCAACGGATCATTTTTGGCAACAGGAATTACGCCGATGTTTTGGCAACGCCAGCGAGCGACGCCCAGGGCGAACAAGTTGGCATGAAAAAGGCAAGGCATAGACCTTCTGGTCATGCCTTGCCTTTTGAATGACAAATTGTCGCCCTGGGCGTCGCGCAGCGTCAACTAGTTACGCGGTTTGGTAAAACCGCGTAACCCAACTAGAAGCGGTTGCCGCGGAAGCCGCCACCGTTGCGGCCGCCACGATCGCCACCGCGACCGCCACGGTCGTTACCACGGTTGCCGCCGAAGCCGCCACGGTTGCCACCGCGATCGCCATAGCCACCACGGTTGCCGCCAAAGCCGCCGCGACCGCCACGGTCGCCGCCACGGTCACCAAAACCGCCACGGCCGCCACGATCGCCACCGCGACCGCCGCGGTCGCCGCCACGGCCACCACGATCGCCAAAGCCGCCGCGACCGCCACGGTCGCCGCCACGGCCACCACGGTCGTCACGGCCGCCGCGAGGACCGCGATCCTCGTCCAGGCCCATGGCGACGAGCGGAGCGATAACCTTATCGAGAGCGGCCATCAGCTCGGTGGCCTCCTCGTAAGAAAGCTCGGGCAGGAGCTTCTCCTTCTTGTTGGCAAGCTCGACCAGGCCCTCAGCGGCATCCTCGGCGGCGAAGACGACGATCTTGCGCATATCGCCCTCGGCGTCGTCGATGCGGCCGACCAGATCGGCAGCCTCGGCCTCGGCCATCAGGCCATCAAGCTCACGGAGGCGCATGCCCAGCAGGTCGGACATTTCCTTCTGCTCCATCTTGGGCTTGAGGTCAAGAAGCTTGATGGCGCGCTCGATGTTCGCCATGCGCTCGGCCTTGGCCTCCTCCTCCTTGGAAATAGCAAAGCGACGGCTACGCAGCAGGCGGGCGGCCTTCTGCATCTTGTCCATCAGCTCTTCGTCATCGTAATCAACGGCGGCCTCGACAACCTCGGCCTCCTCCTCGGCGGAAACCTCGTCAGCAACCTCAACCTCGGCAGCTTCGGTCTCCACGGTCTCGACTGCCTCGACCTCGGCAGCCATGGTCTCGTTCTCGGTCTCGTTCATGATCTCTTCGTTCTCGGACATGAGACTCCTTCTTGGCCCTCTCGGGCATCATCGCCCCATTCGCGGGGCCCGTCGCGCACTCTTTGCGCTTTAAACAATCATGCCTCTCGGCAAAACGTCCATTAGTTTATGGTGTCGCCATCCAATCTAGCTGCAGAATCTATGTGCACACATTAATGCGACATGTGTGACTCGCGACGAGCGTACACCAGCGACGCCACGAACCCGACCACGGCAATTACAGCCGCCACACGCACGGCAGCTGCAAATCCAATCGCCTGGGCTACGTCCGTCGCAGCGCCAGCGGCGCCGGCGGTCGCAGCAGAACTCGAGAGCAGACCGATAAACAGCGACGGGCCAAACGATGCGGCAATCATGTTCCACGTGTTGAGCAATGCCGTTCCGTGAGGATGCTCGGCGACAGGCAGCGTCTCCAAGCCGGCCGTTTGCGAGGGGCTCAGCACCAAACCAACTCCGGCATACACCACAACGGTCAGCGCCACGACGACGCCG
The DNA here is from genome assembly GCA_902496775.1 of uncultured Collinsella sp. GTDB lineage: Bacteria > Actinomycetota > Coriobacteriia > Coriobacteriales > Coriobacteriaceae > Collinsella. Next base: position 31,680 of record CABVCF010000005.1, on the reverse strand, counting down.
ATGTTCATGCTTGCCGCCGTCATCGAGATGGCAGTCTGCCCCACGGCAATCAGGGCAAAGCCGACCGGCAGCAGCGGCCATGCGCCACGGGCGTCCATCACGCGTCCGCCCACAATCGAGGTCACGGCGTTGCAGGCAATCGCCGGCAAAATGAGCAAGCCCGCAATAAGTGCGGTCATGCCGTATGCGCCCTCAAAATAGAGCGGCAACAAAACGCTCATCGAGAACGTCGTCATCATCGACACCACCACAAGCAAACACGCAGGCCAAAAGCGAAAGCTCGCCATGGGACGCACGTTAAGCACCGGATGCTCGAGCTTGAGCTGACGGGCCGCAAACAGGCCGAGCAGCACAATGGCGGCGAAAAGCGCCACGATGCCGGCAATCAGATTGGTCGAGAACTCGCCTACGGAATACACAAATGCCGTAATGCCGGCGGCGAGCAAAACAACCGACAGAATATCAAGCGTGGTGTTCGAGCGCTCTCCGACATTCTGAACAAGCTTAACGCCCGCCGCAGCGACCACAATGCCGCCCACCAGCGGCACTACGAACACCGCCCTCCAGCCAAATAACGTGCACATAAGACCGCTAATCACGGGTCCAAACGCCGGTCCTAGCGTAATGCAGGCGCCGCCCAGGCTCAGATACAAACCGAGCTTCTCGCGCGGGGCGCAAGACAGCACCACGTTCATCATGAGCGGGAACAAGATGCCCGATCCCGCAGCCTGCAAAATACGACTTGGCAGCAAAACGCTAAACGACGGAGCGACCAGGCACAGGACTTCGCCGGCGACCATGCATCCGCATGCGAAAAACAGCAGCTTGCGCGTCGAGAAACGGCCGGACAGGAAGGCCATGATGGCCGTAAAAATCGACGTCACGATCATGTAGCCCGAGACGAGCCACTGTGCCGTGGTGGCACTCACCGAAAAGGCTGCCATAATGTCGTGCAACGCCACGTTAATGATGTTCTCGTTAAACGCGGCAACAAAGGCTGCAATATACATTACGACGAGAATCGCCGCAGAGGCCGATGGCGTTACTTGAACTTGTTGCTGAGATTTGCTCCCCATGCATTTCCTTCCTCTTGGAACGACAGTCGCATCGCCCCAGAGGAACGGTCCAGGGCGAAAAATGAGCCCTAGACTTACGCCAGACGCCGTACACGACGAATCTGGCAACATGGTCCAACGTTGAAAGATTGTAACGCGGACGCGCAGCTTTCCTTCCGCGCTATTATTAAAAGTCCACGAAAGCATAAGACATGAGGAGCCCGCCATGATTAAGCCCATCATGAAATCCGAGTTCTTTTTGCGTCTACCTTCCGAAGACGCGAGGCCCGACGACGCCGTGACCGGGCAAGACCTCCTGGATACGCTCCACGAACATGAACACGAGTGCGTGGGGCTCGCCGCCAACATGATCGGTGTGCGCAAACGCATCATCTGCGTAAAGGACGGCAACAGGGCGCTCCTGATGTACAACCCTCAAATTCTTGAGCAGGTCAATGCCTATCAGACGAGCGAAGGATGTCTCTCGCTGATCGGCGAGCGTCCCTGTACCCGCTATCGCCGCATTAAGGTGGAGTATTTGGACGAGAACTTCGTCCACCGCATCAAAAACTTCTCGGGCTACACCGCCGAGGTCATCCAGCACGAAATCGACCACTGCAACGGGATTGTTATTTAGTTCCGCCGATTCAAGAAAGCTCCCTACAGCAAAACAACTGCAGGGAGCTTTTCATAGTGCGGAGTTTCTATCCCCTACGACTGGCGGTAATGGTCAAAGAAGTCGGCGAGGTCTTCGAGGGACTCTTTGAGTACTTCCATGCGCGGCAGGTACACGATGCGGAAGTGGTCGGGCTCAGCCCAGTTGAAGCCGCCGCCGCGCGTGATCAGGATCTTCTTCTCGTGCAGCAGGTCAAGGGCGAACTGCTCGTCATCGGTGATGTTGAACTTCTTCACATCCATCTTGGGGAAGATGTAGAACGCCGCACGCGGCTTAACCACCGAGATGCCGTCAATCTTGTTGAGCGCCTCATACACAAAGTTGCGCTGCTCGTAGACACGGCCGCCGGGACGGATGTAGTCGTTAACGGACTGATGACCACCGAGTGCCGTCTGAACGATCGACTGAGCCGGCACGTTGGAGCACAGGCGCATGTTGGAGAGCATGTTAATGCCCATGATGAAGTCGCTCATGCAGCGCTGGTTGCCCGAAAGCACCATCCAGCCAATACGATAGCCCGCGATCATGTGCGACTTGGAAAGGCCGCTAAAGGTGACGCAGGGCAGGTCGGGGGCGAGCGAGGCAATCGAGACGTGCTCGTAGCCGTCCATGCACAGGCGGTCGTAGATCTCATCGGCAAAGATCATCAGCTGATGCTTGCGTGCAATCTCGACGATGCCCTCGAGCACCTCGCGCGGATAGACGGAACCCGTAGGGTTGTTGGGGTTGATGATGACGAGGGCTTTGGTCGCGCTCGTAATCTTGGACTCCATATCCTGCAGATCGGGATACCAATCGGCCTGCTCGTCGCACAGGTAGTGCACAGGATGGCCGCCGGCAAGGGTCGCGCACGCCGTCCAGAGCGGATAGTCGGGGCTGGGAATCAGGATCTCGTCACCGTTATCGAGCAGCGCGTTCATCGAAAGCTGAATGAGCTCGGACACGCCGTTGCCCGTGTAGATATGCTCCATCTGAACGTTGGGCAGGCCCTTGATCTGCGAATACTGCATGATCGCCTTGCGCGCAGAGAACAGGCCACGCGAGTTGGAATAGCCTTCGCAGTCGGGCAGCTGCTGGCGCATGTCCTTGATGACCTCATCGGGCGTGCGGAAACCGAAGGGCGCCGGGTTGCCGATATTGAGCTTGAGGATGCGCTCGCCCTCGTCCTCCATACGGGCGGCCTCGTCGACGACGGGACCGCGCACGTCATACAGGACGTTATCGAGCTTGGTGGATTTAGAAAAAGTACGCATGGTGGTGCTCCTTGCAATTTGAGCTGAGGGATGGGGTTCGGGCTTGGAATCGTTGCGGGGTGATGATGCCTCGCCTTGATCGGCGTCGCCGGCAAGCAGCCAGGTAACATCGACCTCCAAAATACGGGCGAGCAGCTCGGCCACATCGCGCCGCGGGATCGTCTTGCCGCTCACATATTGGCTCATCTGACTCTTGCCGAGTTTTTTGCCGAGCATCTCCGATGCGCGGATCACGTCCGACTGGCGAACGTCGCGATCGGACATAGCCTGTCGCAGGCGATCGCTAAACGTCTCTTGGGCCACTAGAACCTCCTTGCTGGCAAAGTTCAATTTATAGAACACGAATTGAACCATGGTTCAATTTAGCAAGCAGTATAACGCGGCACCTCATTCGATAGTTCAATTTCATAAGAAAATGTACCGGACTCCGAGATTTGCCCAAAACGGACAATGACGTGTACACGTTTAGAGGTATTCGAGGAAACGGGCGGCGGCAAGCGAAACATCGGCCGTTCGATATATGGCGTTGATTTGGCGATGGGGATGCCCCTCGAGTGGGCGCACAGCAACATCGAACTGACAACGGCGCAAGATGAGCGCGGGAAGAATGCTCACGCCCAGGCCGTCCTCGACCATAGCCATAATCGCATAGTCATCCCAAGTCGACAGCTTGGAGCACACCGTCAGCCCCGCCCGACGGAACAGCGGCGTAATCTCATCATCGGTGCCGCGTTCTAGCAGAATAAACTGCTCGTTGGCTAAATCGGCAAGAGAGACGACCTCCGCCGTGGCAAGCAAAGAGTCTGCCGGCACTACCGCCATCAACTCGTCGCGCACCAAAGACCGCGATGTCATGCCATTTTCTCGAGGCTCATACGGGATAAAGCCCAGATCGCAGCGGCCCTCTGCCACCCATTGTTCGATCTCTGAATAGTCGCCCATCAGCAACTCATAATCGACGTCCGGGTGATCGGCGCGAAAGCGCGCAATCACCGGCGGCAGCACGTGGGTCGCCACGCTCGAAAACGTACCGATGCAGATCTTGCCACGCATGAGCCCTCGCATCTCGTCCACGCGTCGCTGCAGGCGGCCAAACTCTTCGCATAACGCCTCGACTGCCGGCATGACCTGCCGCCCGTCGGCAGAAAGCACCACGCCCTCGCGGCTGCGATCAAGCACCTTAAAACCCCAGTCTGCCTCAAGGTCGCCCACCATGCGGCTCACGCCCGACTGTGAATAGCTCAGGCGCTCTGCAGCACGCGTAAAGCTGCCGGCACGCACCGTCTCGAGCAGCACTTGCATCTTTTGGATATTGGTCTCCACGGCACGTCCCCACCCTTGCATGAGTTTTTGTCATGTTTTCCATGCATTATATTCGCTTTTCTTCTAAAGCCAGTTCACCCATAGTGAACATGTTCGGATATAGAGGGGATGTCAGCGCATGAACAACGGACTGTTTACGTACTTAGCAGCATTGCTATTGTTTGGCTCCAACGGCATCATCGCCGCCGCCATCGCACTGCCGAGCTCCGATATCGTGCTACTGCGCACGTTTTTGGGCGCCCTCTCGCTTGTCACTATCCTTGCCATCACCCAACGCCATAAACTGCAGGCGCCATCTCGTCCCCGCGAAGCCGCAGCACTCCTTCTCTCGGGAGCCGCGCTGGGCGCCAGCTGGATTTTTCTGTTCCGCGCCTACCAGACGATCGGCGTCGGCGTATCCTCGCTGCTGTACTACTGTGGCCCCATCATTGTCATGGCGCTCTCCCCACTCATCTTTGGTGAAAAACTGACCGGCGGCAAAATCGCCGGGTTTATCGCCGTCGCCTGCGGTGCTTTTCTCATTGCAGCACAAGGTCTAGGCGGCAATATGCCCATTGCGGGTATCGTCTGCGGTATCGCCTCGGCATTTTGCTATGCGCTGATGGTCATCGCTAGCAAGGGTGCGCCGCACATCGAAGGTCTCGAGAACTCCGCGCTCCAGGTGAGCGCCGCTTTTGTGACCGCGCTGGTCCTCACGCTCATCACGCAGGGCGCTCCCTCATTCCTGTCCGCCGGTGTCGCCGCCAGCATTGATTGGCGCGCCGTCGTCATGCTCGGCGTCGTCAACACCGGCATCGGTTGCCTGCTCTACTTTAGTGCCGTCGCCAAGCTGCCCGTCCAGACCGTCGCGGTCGTCGGCTACCTCGAGCCGCTTTCGGCCGTCGTGTTCTCGGCCGTCCTTTTGGGCGAAGCCATAACACCGGTCCGCCTGATGGGCGCCGCGCTTATCATCGGCGGCGCGATTTTTTGCGAACTCGCCGGCAAACGCGCAAACGCCAAGGCTGGCATCGCCCAGACAGTACGTGCTTAAAAGCCCCTGCTTTGAAATACTACCTGCGTAGATAAATAATCCCCAGCTGAGGATTATTGTCTAAAATAACCCGATGTGCCAAACTGCTCTTGTATGTATAAAGACGGCATAAAGTTTTTTGTCCTAGACAGATAACCGGATGTCTAAGGGAGTCCTCGTGGCACACAATAAACTGGAGGCAAACCTCCAAGACCAGCGCGGGCAAGGCGGGCACGGAGCCATCCCCCTCTCCGCTGGCATGCTGCTCGTAACGCTCGGCGTCGTCTATGGTGACATCGGCACGAGCCCCATGTACACCATGAAATCAATCGTCGCCAACAACGGCGGCATCGGTACCGTCAGCGAGGACATGATCCTGGGCGCGCTTTCGCTCGTCATCTGGACCATGACGCTCGTGACCACGGTCAAGTACGTGGTAATCGCCATGAAGGCCGACAACCACAACGAAGGCGGCATCTTCGCCCTGTTCAGTCTCGTGCGCAAGGTGGCGCCATGGCTGATTCTCCCCGCCATGATCGGCGGCGCGGCGCTGCTCGCCGACGGCATCCTCACCCCCGCGGTCACGGTCACCACAGCCATTGAGGGCCTGCGTACCATCGAGTGGGGCCACGCGCTATTGGGTGACGGTCAGACCAATGTGATCATCATCACCATCATCATTATCTGCGGTCTATTTGCCATGCAGCGCGCCGGCACCTCGTCAATCGGCAAGCTGTTCGGCCCGCTTATGACGCTGTGGTTCCTGTTCTTGGCTGGCGCCGGCCTGTTCAACATGCTCGGCAACCTGTCCATCCTACGCGCGCTCAACCCCATCCGTGGCATCATGTTCCTGTTCTCGCCCATCAACCACTCGGGCATCATGGTGCTCGGCTTCGTCTTCCTGTCGACGACCGGCGCCGAGGCCCTCTACTCGGACATGGGCCACGTTGGCAAGGCCAACATCTACGCATCCTGGCCGTTTGTTAAGGCGGCCCTCATCCTTAACTATCTGGGCCAGGGAGCTTGGCTGCTCGCCAACAACTCCAATCCCCAGATGCTCGCAATGGATATCGTCAACCCGTTCTATATGATGCTTCCCGAGCCCCTGCGCCCCTTTGCCATCGTGCTTTCGGCCGTGGCGGCCATCATTGCCTCGCAGGCGCTCATCACCGGCTCGTTCTCGCTGGTATCCGAGGCCACGCGCCTCAACCTTATGCCGCATCTGCGCATCCACTACCCCAGCGACACCAAGGGCCAGCTCTATATTCCGCTCGTCAACAACATCATGTGGGTCGGCTGCATCTTCATCGTGCTGCTGTTCCAAAACTCCGAGCGCATGGAGAGCGCCTACGGCCTCGCCATTACCGTGACCATGCTCATGACCACGACGCTTTTGACGAGCTATATCGCTGGCATTCTCAAGCACAAGCTGGGCGCCTGCGTCTTCGCCCTGCTCTTTGGTGCCATTGAGCTGTGCTTCTTCGCCTCGTGCCTCACCATGTTCTTTGACGGCGGCTATGTGATGATCTTCCTGGCCGCACTGCTGTTTGGCCTTATGTACGTGTGGCGCCGTGGCACCGCCATCGAGCGCACGCAGACGATTCTGTTGCCCGTCTCCAAGTACATCGATCAGCTCAACCGCCTGCGCAACGATGAGACCTATCCCGTGCTCGCCGACAACCTGGTGTTCCTCACCAACAGCCCCGATCCGCTCACGCTCGACCGCGACGTGCTCTATTCCATCCTGGATAAACATCCCAAGCGCGCCAAGGCGTATTGGTTCATTAACGTGCATGTCACCGACGAGCCCTATACGCACGAGTATTCCGTCGAGACCTTTGGCACGGACTTCCTCTTCCGCGTTCGCCTGGACCTGGGCTTTAAGGTCAACCAGCGCGTCAACGCCTATCTGCGTCAGATCGTCGGCGACCTGATGGCCTCGGGTGAGTTGCCGCCGCAGCACCACACCTACTCCATCTACGAGACGCGCGGCAACGTGGGCGACTTCCGTTTTTGCATGCTGCGCAAGATGCTCGCCCCCGAAACGGACATCAACCGCAATGACCACCGCGTGATGGCCATCAAGTACGCCGTCCGCCGCGCCTGCGGAAGCCCGGCACGCTGGTACGGTCTTGAGAACTCGGCCATCATCATCGAGTACGTGCCGCTGTTTGCCCGCATGCGCCCGGTCGTTAAGCTCGTGCGCACCCAGGTGCCGCTCGAGGTTCAGATTGAAGAGGCCGAGGAAATGGAAGTCGACATCTTCTCGGACGACTTGGTCAACGGCAACGAGGCCGGTAGGGACATGAACATCGATCCCACCGAGCTGCTCGAGAGCGTCGCCGATACGCCCGAACAGCAACAGCTCGACGGCCTCGAGAACGAACAACTCAACGACGCCAACTTCTAACGACGTCACCCATCGACGATAGCGGCCCTGCACCTCACGAGAGATGCAGGGCCGCTTTGCATTGCAGTAAAGCTATCAGCTACGAACGGCGCGGCTCGGGAACCACGAGCTTATCGGGGCTCGCGCCCTCGGCATCCATCAGGCTCACGTAGCGAATCGACGGATCCCCATACATCGCGTAGTAATAATTGCCCGTGCGCGCGCTAAAGCATCCGGTGTAGATAGTCTTCTCGAACTTGCCATCGCCCATCCTGGACGCCCCCTCAATCATCACCACGCCCTCGAGCGAGCGGAACATGCGGACGACGTTTTCGGTCTCGCTCTCCTTTTGCGGGTAATTGGCATTGAGGTACGCCGCCTTTACAAAACGGCTCGGCGAATAGCAATCGCCCGGAATGCCGCGCATGCCGGCACCGGCTCCATAGGGCTTGAGCTCGGCGCCACGCCATGTCGCCGTCTGCGGAAAATCGCTTGTGGCGGTGATATAGGTGCGCAGGTTTTCCATGTGCCACGGGAAGGTCGGCTGGTTGGCAAGGGTGTCGACCGGATCGTCGTATACATGCAGACCGTCAGCCATCATCTCGACCACGATGCTGCGCTGGCTGTCGCCGATAATCCAATGGAGCAGCGACACGCCCAGCCCCTCTCCGGCAGATTTGGCGACAATCACCGTGTCGCGCAGCGCGGCCTCGACCTCATCGACCGTCGAGAACGTCGCTGCCACCCACAGGGGGAACTCATAGGCCGCGATATTGGTCTTGCCGTCGACAGGGTCCTCGGCATACTCGGCATAACCCGGGAAATTGAGACCCGCCACGGCGAGGCCCGCATCGTTGCCGCAATCGAAGAACATAGGGTAGTTCTTGTAATCGATGCACATACCGATCACCGCGTGCGCCGCTGTCGCGTCGTCGATAAACGAATACGGAATGTGAAACCCGCGCGGCATCACGCGAACCTGTTGGCCGTAGTCAAAGCTCCAGTCGAGATTGCGGCCCAGATACATGTGGCCAGAATTATCGGTAAATCGAATACTCGTACACATAGCGCCTCCTAGCTTTACGTTCTTGCTAATTTCATTGTCTCCAAACAAAAAGGCGCTAAACACAAAAGCCCGGACATGACAACAATGTCACGCCCGGACTATTCAAGCAGGATAAACTCAACCAAGTTAACCCCGCAGGTCGTCTAAGGGGTCAAAGTGCCGCAGATTGCCACGAAAGAGGAGCGAAGCGTACTTAAGGTACGCGAGCGACGATTGAGCGGCAAGGTGCGGTGCTTTGGTCCCCTTAGACCAACTTTCCAAGACAGTGGTCGATCATATGCTGGATCATCTGCGCCTCAAAGCCCGCGTAGTCGCGGCGGCACTCCTTCATCTTGCCGTCGACGATCCGGTCAAAGGCAACCTTGCACTTGATGTAGCGCGTGGACTTGGTGACCTCCTCGTGCGTCAGGCAGCTCTCCTCCATCTTGCTGGCACCCAGGCCAAACACCAGACGGGGGTTGTAGAGCACATGGGGCTCGCCGGCGTCGTCCAGATAGACGCAGACCTTCTTGGTGACGCCGATCTGGTTGGCGGCAAGGCAGCCGGCATCGTCGAGCGACTTGATGGTATCGATCAGGTCCTGTGCCACCGACTCGTCCTCGACGGTCGCGACCTCGCAACGCTGGGACAGAATAGCCTCGTCGTGGCAGAGCTCTTTAATCATACGTTCCTCCATAGGGGTCGTTGTAACTGCTTAAGTATACGGTACCCACACATTTTCATGCGAAAAATACCGTCCGTCTGCTACAAAGCGCCGAACATCAACATGCGAGGAACAACAGCGTCGTAAAGGGGCTATAGTGGGTGAGTTCGTGTCAATCGGCCTAAACTCGGGGCCGAACAAGGAAAGGGTATGCATGGACGAACTATTTCACGTCAGCGAGCGCAAGTCCACAATCGGGACCGAACTCCGCGCTGGACTGACAACATTCCTGGCGATGGCCTACATCATCGCCGTCAACCCCGCGGTGCTCTCGGGCGCCGGCATCGATGCGGGAGCGCTCGCCTGCGCCACCTGCCTGGGCGCCGGCATCATGACCATCTGCATGGGCATCTTCGCCAACCGCCCGCTCGCCTGCGCGTCGGGCTTAGGCGTCAACGCGATGATCGCCGGAATCACCACCACCGTCTGCGGCGGTGACTGGCATGTGGCCATGAGCGTCATCTTCCTTGAGGGCGTCGTCATCTTGCTGCTCGTGCTTTGTGGCCTGCGTGAGGCCATCATGGACGCCATCCCGGTTGTCCTGCGTCACGCCATCTCGGTGGGTCTGGGCCTGTTCATCGCCATGATTGGCCTGTGCGATGCCGGCATTATCACCGCTGGCGCCGGTACACTCGTCGGTCTGGGCGACATCACCTCCCCCACCTTCATCGTCGGCATCATCTCCATCCTGGTGACGGTCGCCCTCGCCTGCCGCAACGTCCCCGGCTCGCTGCTCATCGGCATCGTCGTCGCCGTCATCGCCGGTATCCCCCTAGGTGTGACCCAGGCTCCGACCGGTATCATCGCCCCGCTCGACTTCTCGAGCATCGGTGGCCCCATCGCCGACGCCGGCGGCGTGCCCGCCATCGTCAAGGTCCTTACCGACCCCGCGCTCCTCGTCATCTCGTTCTCGCTGCTCATGAGTGACTTCTTCGACACCATGGGCACCGCGATGGCCGTGGCCAAGCAGGGCGAGTTCCTCACCGACGACGGCAACGTCGAGAATATCAAGGAGATCCTGATCGTCGACTCCGCCGCCGCTGCTGTGGGCGGTTTCATGGGTGTCTCCTCCATCACCACCTTCGTCGAGTCCACTTCCGGCGCCGCCGACGGTGGCCGCACGGGCCTCACCCCCGTCACCACCGGCGTACTGTTCATTCTCGCCGCGTTCTTCTCCCCCATCGTCACCATCGTTTCCAGCGCCGCCACCTGCGGTGCTCTGGTCTACGTCGGCTACCTCATGATGAGCGAGGCCTCCGAGATCGACTGGTCCGACGTGTCTCAGGGTTTCCCGGCGTTCATGATTGTCGCCGGCGTGCCCTTCACCTACTCCATCTCTGCCGGCATTGGCCTGGGCTTTATCGCCTACGTGGTCGTCGCGCTCTTTAAGGGCGAGGCCTCCAAGATCAAGCCGCTCATGTGGATCGCAGCCCTTGCCTTCCTCGTCTACTTCTTCGTGGCGTAACGGCATAGCCTGCTAAAGCAAAACAACAAGGCGCGGAGTCGCATCGAGCGGCTCCGCGCCTTTCTTTTAGCGTCTGCCCCCGTGCCAGCGTGCGACAATTGAGGCTGTCAATATCACAACACCGAGAGAAGCCTGCCTTGGAAGCGCATCATAAGCAGATAACCGTTTATTCAGAGTGTGCGGAAGGCGCGCCCGTCATCTACCTCCCCGTGGTTATGGGCGACGGTAGTGAAGTCTACGAGCGCTGCCGAGAGCTCGACTGCCCGCCGTTCACCCTTGTCGCCATTGGAGGGCTCGATTGGAATCGCGAGCTGAGCCCCTGGGAATGCGACGGAACTATACGAGATGCCGAGCCCTTTGGCGGACAGGCTGCTGGTTTTCTTGACGAGTTGTTGAAGCAGATAATCCCCCAGGCCGAATCATCGCTCCCGCAACCGCCCGCCTGGCGCGGCGTTGCCGGCTACTCGTTGGCGGGTCTTTTTGCACTGTGGGCACTTTGGCAAACAGATGTCTTTGAGCGCGCGGCGAGTGCATCGGGGTCGCTGTGGTTCCCCGGCTTTATCGACTACGCGCGCGAGCGCACGATGACAGCTACGCCCGACGCCGCCTATCTGTCGCTCGGTAAAAAGGAAACCAAGACGCCCAACCGCATGATGCGGCACGTACTCGACGATACGCGCGCGATGGAAGAGCTGTTTATCGAGCGCGACATCCCAACAACGCTGGAGCTCAACCCCGGCAATCATTTTGCCCAAACTGACCTGCGCATGGCGCGCGGCATCCACTGGATACTGACGCATTAAAAATGGCGTCCACGCGTACATACGCATGGACGCCATTTTTAATTTGGCTGAACGCAGCTACTATTCAGCAGTCTCCTCAAGCTCAGATACGGTGGGCGTCGAGAACTGGGGCATGGATGTCCTTTCATGATGGAAGGGCGATCAGGCATATCGGATAACCTGCCCGAACGATACGATCCGAACCATTGTACGCGATACGCAATGCCTCGCACGCGCCGCCACCTGCAAACGGTAGCGTTACTTCCAAACGCGCTCGGCAATGTGCTTGACCAGCGCGATCTTCGCCCACTGCTCGTCCTCGGTCAGCTTGTTGCCAATCTCGCAGCTGGCAAAGCCGCACTGGGGCGACAGGTACAGGTTCTCGAGCGGCACGTACTTTGCGGCTTCGCGGATGCGCTCGACGATAACATCCTCGTTCTCGAGCTCTGCCGCCTTGGTGGTTACCAAGCCCAGCACGACCTTCTTGCCGGGAGCGACGTACTTGAGCGGCTCAAAGCCGCCGGCGCGCGGCGTGTCGAACTCCAGATAGAACGCATCGACATTCTCATGTGCGAACAGGTACGGCGCGATGGGATCGTAGCCGCCCTCAAAGGCATAGGTGGAGTGGTAGTTGCCGCGGCACACGTGCGTGTTGATAACCAGATCGTCGGGCTTGCCCTCGATGGCGGCGTTGTTGAGCGCCACGCCCAGCTCGCTCACCTTTTGCAGGTCAACCGGGCTCATGCCGGTCTTGGACACAAAGTCGGTATCGCAGTAGATGCCCCAGGTGCAGTCATCAAACTGGATGTTGCGGCAGCCTGCTGCGTACAGGTCGGCGATCACCGTGCGATAAGCGGCTGCAATGGCGTCGGCAAGTTCCTCATCGGTCTTATAGACAGCGCGCAGGCTCTCCTGCTGGCCGTCGCAGCGATCGAGCGTGACCTCAGAGAACGTCTGGATCGGCGCCGGAATGGTCTGGCGTGCGACCTGGCCCTCCCCCTCAAGCGCCTTGACGAACTTAAAATGCTCGACGAACGGGTGGTTCTCGCCGCTAATGGGACCAGTAACCACGGCGGTGTCGGCCGTCGTCTCCTCGTCATGGAACATATAACCCGTGCGTGAAGTGCGGCGCTCAATGCCGTTAAGGCCCCACATAAAATCAAGGTGCCAGTAGCTGCGGCGGAACTCACCATCGGTGATCACCTGCAGGCCGGCGGCCTTCTGCTTGGCCACCAAATCGCGAATGGCATCGTCCTCGACGGCCTTAAGGCCGGAAGCGTCGAGTTTACCCGCGACATAGGCGGCACGGGCGTCCTTTACAGCCTGCGGACGAAGAAAGCTGCCGACGATATCGGCGCGAAACGGCGCGTTCGGTTGAATCGAAGTGCTCATAGATATCTCCCTTTGCATTGGTTGCTTTACTGGGACAAAGTATGAGCGCTCATATAGCCATCGTAAAATATACGTTTATAACAGTTTGATATAGATGCTTCCTATATCAGTTGGGACTGCCATGAAGAGATTTGACCTGTACAGGACGCAGCAGTCTAGATATGCTGACGGATCGCGTCGATATAGGCCCGACCGTAGCGCGTGAGCGTCGTGTTCTTGCGCGTGATGATGCCAATCTCCATGTACTCGTCCACGTCGAGCGGAATCGAGATAATGCCGGGGCCGTTGAGCTCGTGGCTGATCACGCCCGAGCATACCGTGTAGCCGTTGAGGCCCATGGCCAAATTGAACAACGTCGCACGGTCGCGCACGCGAATATTCTTGCGACGCTCGAACGTCGAGGTCAGCTCCTCGGAATAGTAAAACGAGTTGTAGCTGCCCTGCTCGTAGGACAGGAACGGGTAGTCTTCCAGATCCTCGAGCGTCACGCTGGAGCGGTCCGCCAGCGGATGGTCGGCGCAGACGAAGACATGCGGCGTGGCGCAGAAGAGTCCTTCGAACACGAGCTCGTTGGCCACCAGCATGCGCTCGATGACCTCGCGGTTATGCTCGGATAAGTACAGGATGCCCAGTTCGCTTTTCATATGCGCGACATCCTCGATAATCTCGTGGGTCTGCTCCTCGCGCAGGGTAAAGTCGTAACGCGCGGCATCGAACTCGCGAATCACGTCAACAAACGCGTTAACGGCAAAGGAATAATGCTGGCAGCTCACACTAAAGTGCGGCACCTGCTCGGATGCGCCCTTGTACTTGCCCTCGAGCAGGTCGGCCTGGTCGAGTACCTGGCGCGCATAGCCCAAGAAGGTCTCACCTTCCTCGGACACAACGACGCCCTTGTTAGTGCGCTCAAAGATGCGCACGCCCATCTCGTTTTCGAGATCGCGAATCGATGCGGTAATCGAAGGCTGCGACACAAAGAGCCGGCGCGAGGCCTCGGTGATGCTGCCGCATTCGGCAACTTTGACGACATATCTGAGCTGCTGGAGCTTCATGACTGTCTCCTTAGCTGTTCGTGAGATTCGCGTCGGCAGTACCCGGCAGGCGCATAAACGGCGGCATCTCCCCCGTCGCGGCGCAGGCGGCAATCTGATGCAAAGCCCCGGCGACCGCATCATCTGCCGCGGCGCCGATATGCCAGCGCGCGGCAGCCGTGACGGCCTCGTTGGCATTGGCGACTGCAACGGAGTTGGGAACGGCATCGATCATGGGCAGATCGTTATCGGAATCGCCAAATACAGCCACCTCGTCGGGCGTCAGGCCCAAGGCGCGCGCCAGCTCCAGCGCAGCGCAGCCCTTGTCCCAACCATCCGGAAGGATGTCGAACAGGCGCACTCGGTTGTTGGGAAACACAAGCGAAAGTTCCGGTACCTCAACGGCAACGCGCTCGCGTAGCTCCACGAGCTCCTCACGCGAACGGGCACTCCAGATATTCGCCTTAAACACCGGCGCGCCATCGACAACAGGACGGCACGGGGCCTCTTCGCCTTTGAGCCACGCATTGCCGCCCGACTCCATGGCGCGACGAACGCGCTCGGGATCGCTCGTCACGCAGTAGGCATCGTTATCCCAAAAGTCGTCACCCAGGCTGTAGACTTTTAGAAATGTATCGTCGGTTTCTTGCTCCAGATAGTCAGCCAAATGTATCAGAGCATCGTTGTCGATTGCGCGCGAAGCGACTACTTCGCCGTCGACAAACATCACCTGGCCGTTACAGAACGCACCGGTCGAAAAACACTCGGAACGGTTTTTGAACATCCAGCCCATCGCGGACGGCTGACGACCCGAAACCGGCCCAAAGTGCAGACCCGCCGCCTGCATGGCATGAATACCCTCAATGGCGTAGTCGCTGGCGCCGTCATGCCCGGCTGGAATCAGCGTATCGTCCATATCGGTCAGCACAAGTTTGATCATAGAGTCCCCCAGTCATTTTCACCGCAACCATTGTAACGGTGCGCTAGTATAGGGAACAACAGATTCGATGCGGGAGTGCCGGCGGTGCAAACCACAAGGCTGAGAGGGCATGGGGCCCAATCCTTTGAACCTGTCAGTTAATGCTGGCGTAGGGAGCATGCCGCCTTTACAGGGGCGCTGTCTATGCACAGCGCCCCTTTTCTATGCCAAGGAGGCATGTGCAGTGATTGATTCGGAACAGCTTAAGCAACATGTGATCAAGGCCGTGGAGGAGATTCGCGCCACCAATCCGATGGCAGGCTCCATCACCAACACGGTGACGATCGACTTTGTCGCCAACGCGCAGCTCGCCGTGGGCGGATCGGCCGCCATGGTCTATCTGCCCGACGAGGGCGAGGCGCTCGTTGCCGGCGGCGGCGCCATCTATCTCAACATGGGCACGCTCTTCCCCATCTACGAGCAGACGATTCCCCGCGCGGCGAAGGCGGCACACGACGCCGGCAAGCCCTGGGTGCTCGATCCGGTGGGCCTGGGCATCGGTAGCCTGCGCACCCAGTTGGTAAACGAGCTCAAGCAGTATAAGCCCGCCATCGTGCGCGGCAACGCCTCCGAGATTATCGCGCTCGCCGGCCTATGGGGTCTTGAGGGCGAGGCGGCCGATCTGAGCCGCGTACGCGGTGTCGATACCACCGACACGGTAGACGCCGCCCGCAATGCCGCGGTGGCGCTCGCCCGCTACACCGGTGGCGCCGTAGTCGTCTCGGGTGAAGTCGACCTGATCACCGACGGCACGACCGTGGCCAAGTCCCACGGCGGCAGCCCGCTCATGTCCAAGATCACCGGCTGCGGCTGCTCGCAGGGCGGCGTGCTGGCCGTGTACGCCTGCGCCGCCGATCCGTTTACGGCAGCCGTCTGCGGTACCGCCGTCTACAACGTCGCTGGCACGCGTGCTGCCGCCGTCGCCGATGCCCCGGCGAGCTTTAAGGTCGCCTTTATCGACGAGCTCTACCGCGCGAGCGCCCAGGACATCGCCGATAACCGACTCGAGCTCGAGGAGGCATAAGCCATGTCCGAGCCCGCAACCAATGCCGGCATGAACACGCTCGTCGCTGTGGCCATCGCCCCATGCGGCACCGGCGATGAGCTATCCGCCGAGGTCGCCGAGGTCGTGCGCGTCATTCGCGAGAGCGGCCTTCCCAACCGCACCACCTCGATGTTCACCGAAATCGAGGGCGACTGGGACGAGGTCATGCAGGTCGTGCGCGACGCAACCTTTGTGTTGGCGAGCAAGGGCATCCGCACCGAAGTCGTGCTCAAAGCCGATATTCGACCCGGATTTACCGACACCATGACCGGCAAACTCGAGCGCATGGAAGCACAGATCAAAAAGCAGGAGGAAGCACGATGAGCATCCGCGACAACCTTGATATCTCGGCCTATCTGGTACTCGGCCCCGAAAACACGCTCGGGCGCCCCGTGGGCGATGTGGTGGCCCAGGCACTCGATGCCGGCTTTACCTGCATCCAGGTGCGCTCCAAGGTGGCAAGCGCCCGCGAGATCATTGCGCTGACCGGCGACGCCGCGCAGGCAATCGCTCAGGCCGGCAAGACCGGTCAGGTCGCCTTGCTGATCGACGACCGTCTGGACTGTGTGCTTGCCGCACGCGAGCAGGGTATTGCCGTCGACGGCGTGCACGTGGGCCAGAGCGACATTCCCGTCGAGGTCTGCCGCAAGCTTCTGGGCCCCGATGCCATCGTGGGCCTTTCGGCCCGTTGCGAAGAGATGCTCGAGTACGTCAAGACCGCCGACATGAGCCTGGTCGACTACCTGGGCATCGGCCCGCTCCACGAGACCGAGACCAAGCGCGACTGCGGACGCGCGGCCGATGGCTCCATCATCACCAAGAGCTTTGAGGACCTGGCCGCACTCCACGCGGCAAGCCCCGTGCCCATCGTAGTGGGCGGCGGCGTCAAGACGGCCGACCTGCCGCAGCTCAAGGCCACCGGCGTCGATGGCTTCTTTGTGGTGAGCGCCGTCTGCAGTGCCGACGACCCCTACGTCGCCGCCAAGGAGCTTGTCGATACCTGGCAGCAGGCATAGGCATAAGCCGAGCAGCTAATCCGCAGCCTCACATCTTCAGCAATGGAAAGCGCATCCCAGTTTGGACCTCCATTCCGGGATGCGCTTTCCGCCGAGATGGCGGCAGCGGCCTCTACCCTGCCAGATATGTCTCCAACGCCGGCAAAGTCGCCTCCGCATCGCGGCGACCAATCTGGTAGATGCGCTCAAGTTCATCGGGCTCGCGGCACAGCGACGGCACCTTCACCGATTCGCTCGGACGCACCACAAAGATATCGCCGGCGGCCTCACGACGTGCCAGGTCATCGAGCGTGGCATTGTAAACCTCATGCCGATGCTCGAGCGCTGCGACAAACTCCGGATAGTGACGGAACACGCGACGCAGCATGGGCATCACGCTGTTGGGCTGCTTTACAAAGCCCGCCGGCTGCGTGAGTACCACGATATTACGGTCATACCCCTGCGCAAACAGCCATGCGCTGGGAATAGAATCAGCCACGCCGCCATCCAGGTACTTACGGCCCTCAATGGCGACAGGGCGCGTCGCCACGGGAATCGCCGATGACGCCCGGATCCACTCGATATCGTGCTCATCGCCATAGGGCAGGTCGTGGTAGACGGCCTTGCCCGTCTCGATATCGGTACACACGCACGTAAACCGCATGGGGCAGGCGCGATATGTCTCCAAATCGATGGGATCGCGCTCGATGGGCACCTCGTGATAGGCAAAATCGGCATTGAACATATCGCCGGTCCGCAGCCAGCTTGCTACACCCGCATAGCGCTTATCGGCACAATAGGCCTTGTTATAGCGAATGGCACGGCCGATCTGGCGCGATTTAAAGTTGTAGCCAAACGCCGCGCCCGCCGAGACACCCACCATATGGTCGCAAGTTAAGCCGTGCTCCATCCAAACGTCGAGCACGCCCGCCGTATACATACCGCGGTAGCCGCCTCCCTCGAGTGCCAGCCCCACCGTGCGCGTCGTATTTGACTGTGCCATGCGACCATCTCCGTCCCCACAAATTCAAACGGGACAAGTATACCCGTCAACATATATCGTCCCAGTCGCATTTTTATCGAACATCGCATCGTCGCGCTACCGCTTTTCGAACAATAGCCGCCCACAGCATGTGCACCCATATATAATTGTGCACTATTGTTTACACTACTCAGCTGTTATCAACAGCGAACATTAGCCGGCAAATTAACTCAACAACGCGGCAAGGCGGGGGCCTGGATACATGCAAAGCGCTGAGCAACGACGCGTGTACACAACGAGCTCGCCCGACGCAATCCGCCCCGACCTCAGAAAGCCACTTAGAACATGGAAACTGTCAGCAATTACACCGAAACGCTCGAAAAGACCGTCCGCGACCTTCTCGAGCGGCAGGAGGATCTGATCAGGACCGCCTTTACCGACCAGCTTACCGGGCTTGGCAACCGTGGCGGCTTTGCCCGTTCCCTCGAGGAACTCTGGGAGCAGGACGCCCCCGTTACCATGGCGTTCATCGATATCGACAATCTCAAGCACTGCAACGACGTCTTTGGACATGACGAGGGCAACCGCTATATCTTGCAGGTAAGTCTCTATCTTAATCTGTATATGAAGGTGGGCGAAGCGGCGTTTCGCATAGGCGGCGACGAGTTTGCCATCCTATCTACGATTGCAACCGAGGACGACCTCGCCGAACGTCTGAAACACTGCCGAACGGTTCTGCTCAAAAACAACGATTCCGAGATGCCCCACTCGTTTAGCTACGGAGTGTCACATGCCGACCCCGCCCTGGGCGAAGCTTCCAATCGCATGACGCTCGATGCCGACCATCGCATGTACGACTACAAGCTACGTCATGCCATGCACCTCGATCGACGCAATATCACGCAAGTTCACGCCGACGACTTCGAAATAAGCGATCGAATTTTTGACGCCTTTTCGATGCTCAATGAGGGCCGATATTTCTTTATCGAGAACTTGGACAAACATCGCACCCTTTGGTCACAAGGTGCCTTGCGCGATCTTGGCCTTCCCTCGGAGCACATAGACAACTGTCGCGATTACTGGAAAACGCGCGTCCATCCCGACGACCTTGAGGCCTGCATCAACGACATCGACCAAGTCTACAACGGCACCAAGCACCGTCGCGTCATGCAGTATCGTGTGCGCAACGCCGTCGGCGACTACGTCCTTTGCCGTGCTCGCGGGTTTCGTATCGACGGCGACGGAAATGTCCCCTCGCTCTATGTCGGCGAGCTCGTCAACCACTCACTTGCCGAAACCGTCGACGCCGCCACAGGCCTCGGAACGCAGCGCATGCTGGCCAACGCCATCGACGCCTGCCGCCGCGATCGTTGCGAGACAGGGCTTATAGCGGTGCGCGTTCGTGGCACGACAAAGCTCAACGAGCTCTACGGGGCCGAGGCCGTCGACAACATGCTTGCCGAATACGCAGGCCGTATGCTGTCGATCACTCGCGGCAGGAGCCGGGTCTACCGT
Source organism: uncultured Collinsella sp. (assembly GCA_902496775.1). GTDB lineage: Bacteria > Actinomycetota > Coriobacteriia > Coriobacteriales > Coriobacteriaceae > Collinsella. The sequence goes on along the minus strand of CABVCF010000005.1, from coordinate 12,020 downwards.
TCACGAAGCGTTCAGTTCGTCGTGCTCAGCAACGACCTAGACCACGAGGCATTCGAGCAACTGACCCGCCACCTTAAAGAGGCCGTTTTCGCTCCTGTGCAAATCGCGGGCGACACCATTACTCCCGTCTGTCTTGTCGTCCCGGCATTTTACGAGCACTTAACCCATCAGGCGACCGCCGTTTTAGGCGAACTCAACCGTCGCCTTCGCACGGCCGGCGGGCTTGTTCCCAACGACAGCCTCCCCATACCCGAGGCTGAGCGCAAAAGCGCCATCGCCGAACGTATCGACTCGCTCACGGGTCTCTATCGACCCAGCGAGTTTATGCGGCGCGCCAACGCTTTTCTCGAGGCAAGACGCGACGGCGCCTGGTGCATCGCCACGGTCGACATGGGCCACATGCGCCTGTTTAACGAATGGTATGGACAGGCCGAAGGCGACCGCCTGCTTGCCGATGTGGGCACGGTCCTCAAGGACATCGAGAATGCCGACATGGGCGTCGCAGGGTACTGGGGCCAAGATGACTTTTGCGTACTCATCCCCTTTAAGCACATCACCGTCCATCAAATCTACAACCGCGTTCGCGAGGCAGTAGCCAGGTATGATGGCGGCGTAGGTTTTTGGCCGTCCATGGGCGTTTACCCCATCGATTCCAATGAGGAGATCACCATCGATGCGCAGGCAAAGGCCATGTTTACCAATCGGCGCGCAAAAAACGACTTTAAGGAGCGCATTGCCATTTTTTGCCCCGAGGAGTACAAGCACGAAATCGTGTTCAACCGCACGCTGACCGAATTCCAGTACGCGCTGTCAAATGGTCGCATCACGTACTATCTTCAGCCCCAGGTCGATATGGAAACCGGCGAGATTATTGGCGCCGAAGCACTCACCCGCTGGATTAACAAGGACGGCTCTCTCATTTCGCCCGCAACGTTTATCCCCGCACTCGAGGAAAGCGGCTTTGTAGTGACGCTCGACAAATATGTTTGGCAGGGCGTCGCCATGTGGCTCCGCGAGCGCCTCAATCGAGGACTTCGCGTGGTTCCGATTTCCCTCAATGTGTCGCGCGTAGACATTCTTGCCTGCGATGTCGCCGAGCATATGGGGTCGCTCGCCGCCCAGTACAACCTGCCGCCCGAACTCATGCACATCGAGATCACCGAGACGGCTTATACGGGAGAATCCGAAGCCGTGGATAAGCTGACCGCGGATCTGCACACCCGCGGCTTCTCGACCTACATGGACGATTTTGGCACCGGCCAGTCCACGCTCGCGATGCTCAAGAACGTCAACGTCGACGTCATCAAGCTCGACCGCACCTTTGTGCCCACCGACCGCGATCAAGGCCGCAGCACGCAAATCATTTCATCGATGCTCGAAATGGCGCAGTCGCTCCATCTGCCCGTCGTGGTCGAAGGCGTCGAGACAAATGAGCAGGCGAACATGCTACGACAAATGGGCGCCCGCTACGCTCAGGGCTTCCTCTACTACCGCCCCATGCAGGCGAAGGATTTTGAGGCATTGCTCGATGGCGGCAATAACAACTGATACGCTCGCGCGCAAAACGCCACCGTCGAAGGGGATATTTGTCTCCATTAGCTAACTTATATCCCCAATTCAAACCGAATCAAACCGAATTGGGGATATGATACAAACCGTTGTTCCGCCCAAGGAGGTTATCCATCATGAACGAGTCGTATCGCCTGGGCGAGCAATCGATTATTGCCTATCTTCAGCGACTTGCGAACGGCGTCTCGACCGCCGAACTCGATGTTGCCGCGCTGCCTGCTGAGCTACGCGCCGTTGGTGAGCAACTGCAAAAGACGCATGCCATCCTGCAACAAGAGCGCCAGCTGCTTGAGCGCAACGCCTATATCGATCCGCTCACCAACTTGGGCAACCGCAACGGATTCGACCGTCACGTCGAGCAACTCTGGCGCAAAGGCGATCCCTTCACCTGCGCCTATATTGACATCGACCATCTCAAGCATTGCAATGATAGGTTTGGCCACGCCGAAGGCAATCGCTATATTCTGGGCATCTGCCGCACGCTCTCCGAAACCATGGAGCACGATGAGATGCTGTTCCGTATCGGTGGAGACGAGTTTGTGCTTATCTCGCTCTCCGCAAACGAGATTGAACTCGAGCAACGCTTGGAGCAGGTACGTACCAGGCTGATCGAGGCGAGCTCAGGTGGCAAGGCGCCCATGATCGGCAGCTTTAGCTTTGGCTGCTCGCGCGTCGATCCACTTGCCGGCGACACGCGTCGCCAGATGACGATGGATGCCGATCGCAAGATGTATCGCTATAAGCTTATGCATCGTGTGCAGCAACCGAAAGACAGTGACGCGCCGCAACGCCCAATCGTCGATCAGCTTCCCTGCAACGACCGGGTGTTCCAAGCGATCTCCATGAGCTCCGAGACGCGCTATCCGTTTATCCTCAATCTCGATACGGGAGAATCTCAATGGTCGGTTAACGCCGTGCGCGATTTTGACCTGCCCTCCCAGCACCCTTTTAACTCACTCGACATGTGGCTCGCCCGCGTTCATCCCGAGGACCGCGACAACGTACGTGCCGAACTCGACATGGTGATAAACGGCACGTGGCACTTCCACTACATGCAGTATCGCGTAATGGATGCCACCGGAAAATACGTGCTTTGCGACTGCACGGGCTACCGCTTGGACGGCACCGATACCGAGCCCGGCATGTATGTGGGCATTATCATCAACCGAAGCTTGGCAGATACGACCGATTCCGTGACCGGCTTGGGCGATATTCACGCCCTGGTCAACGCCATTGGCGAAATGCGTCGCGTGGCGCGCAAGGCGGGGTTGATCGCCATTAAAATCGATGATATCGCTCAGGTCAATGCCCGTTTTGGCTTTGATGCGGGCGACCGTGTTTTGGCAGAATGTGCCGCCTGTCTGGTGGAATGCTCGCGCGGTAAGGGTCGTATGTTCCGCTCGACGGGGCCGATGTTCGTGGCGCTTTTCGACGACTTTGATCCCGAAGAAACCGATGCGATTGCAGAGGAAATCGAGCGGTTCCTGGGTTCGCCCGTGCTCTTTGGCCCATTTGAATATCAGCCGCCCATTCGCGTGGCCACGCTCCATCTGGACGGCGTCGACCGTCAGCCCGTTTCGATTTTGAACGAGCTCAAAGCGTTGCTCGGGAAAGCCGTGCAGGTGCCAGGTACCAAACTGGATTAGCACCGCGCCCACACCGCCTCCCCCATCGTGCGATAATCCTCTGCAGAAGTCACCGACAGCAGAGGGAGTTTGTGATGAAGGTTCTTTTGGTCAATGGCAGCCCCAAGGCAAACGGCAACACCGCCCGCGCACTCGCCGAGGTCGCCGAGCAGCTCAATGCCGAAGGCATTGATACCGAGGTGTTTCAGCTGGGCACCAAGCCCATTCGCGACTGCATTGGCTGTGGTCAGTGCGGCAAGCTCGATTGCCGCTGCACCTTTGACGATGACGTGGTGAACGAGCCGATCGCTGCCGCCGAGCAGGCAGATGGCTTTGTCTTTGGCTCGCCCGTCTACTATGCGCACCCCAGCGGACGCATCCTTTCGGCCCTCGATCGCGCATTCTATGCCGGCAGCAAAGCCTTTGCACACAAGCCGGGCGCTGCCGTCGCCGTTGCCCGTCGCGGCGGCACGTCGACCACCTTCGACGTGCTCAATAAGTACTTCACCATCAACCAGATGCCCGTGGTTGCTTCCACGTACTGGAACAACGTGTTTGGCGCCATGCCGGGCGAGGCCGCCCAGGACGCCGAGGGCCTGGCCACCATGCGCAACATCGGCAAGAACATGGCCTGGCTCCTGCATTGCATCGAGGCAGGACAGGCCGCCGGTATCGAAGCCCCCGAAGCCGATCACGAGCGCACCAACTTCATCAGGTAGAACGGCGGAACAAATACATGAACGTGCAAATTTTTGGCACCAAAAAGTCTTTCGATACCAAGAAAGCACAGCGCTTCTTCAAAGAGCGCCGCATTAAGGTGCAGTTTATTGACCTTAAGGAAAAGGAGATGAGCAAGGGCGAGCTCACGAGCGTGATGCAGGCGGTCGGCGGTATCGACAAGCTGCTCAACCCCAAGGCCAAGGACGAGGAGACACTCGCACTCATTCAGCACCTTACCCCCAGTCAGCGCTTCGACAAGCTGCTCGAGAACCAGCAGGTCTTGGCCGAGCCCATCGTGCGTAACGGCAAAAAAGCCACCATCGGTTATTGCCCCGATGTATGGGGAGCCTGGGAGTAGCTTGTGTTATTTGCCGGCGCGTGGGTATAAGAGCAGGCGTTTGGCATAAGATTCAACTGTAAGCCATGTCTAACAAAGGAGGGCACATGCCCAACAAACCCGTGAAGATCATCATGCTTACCGGCTACCTCGGTGCCGGCAAGACCACGCTGCTCAACCACATCCTCGCTAACGACGGCGGCATCCGCGCCGCCGTGATCGTCAACGATATTGGCGAGATCAATGTGGACGCCAGCCTCATCGCCGACGGCGGCCTTTCCGAGACCGACGACCTCATCCCGCTCACTAACGGCTGCATCTGCTGCACGCTTTCGGATGACCTGGCCAACCAGCTGCAGGGCATCGCCGATTCGGGCGACTTCGATTACATCATCATCGAGGCATCGGGTATTTGCGAGCCCATCCCCATCGCCTACACCATCTCGAGCTTCTGCGACGAGGCCAAGGTGGGCGGCGAGCCCAAGCTCGCACTCGACAACATCGTGGCCGTGGTCGATTGTGCCCGCATGTACGACGAGTTCAACGGCGGTCGCGACCTGCTGGCAGAGGATATCGACGAGGACGACATCGAGAGCCTGCTCATCCAGCAGATTGAATTCTGCTCCACGCTGATTCTCAACAAGACCGATACCGTGACGCCTGAGCAGATCGCCGAGCTCAAGGCTATCGTGCGCAGCCTGCAGAAGGACGCCGTAATCGTCGAGGCTCAAAACGGAGAGGTTCCTATGGGGGAGCTGCTCGACACCGACCGCTTCGATTTTATGCGCGCCTACAACTCCGCCGCCTGGATTGAGGCCATGGAGCATCCCGAGGAGCACGATGACCCCGAGGTGCTCGAGTACGACATCGAGACCTTTGTTTACTCGCGCCGCAAGCCGTTTGACCTGCAGAAGTTCACCGATTTTGTTGAGCAGGAGTGGCCCGACGAGGTCATCCGCGTCAAGGGTCCGCTGTGGCAGACCGGCGATCCGGACATGTGCTACATGTTTGAGCAGGCCGGCCACCAGATGCGCCTGATGGAGAACGGCCTGTTTGTCGACTCGGCGCCCGAGGGCGAGAAGCAGAAGATTATCGACGAGAACCCCGAAATCATGCAGATTTGGGACGACGAGACGGGCGACCGCATGACGAGCCTGTGCATCATCGGCCGTCACATGGACAAGGATGCACTCATCGCCTCCCTCGATGCCTGCCTGACCGACTGGCACCGCGCCTAGGTTTATCCAAGCGGGTATTTTTCCGCCTGCGTAACCACTAAACCACCACGAAGGTGCCCTTCGTGGTGGTTTTTCGTTCTGAGCCAAGGAGATTCATGTTCAACATTGTGCTGTATGCACCCGAGATTCCGGCCAATACGGGCAATATCGGCCGCACCTGCGTGGTTACCGGCACCCGTCTGCATCTGGTGGAGCCGCTAGGGTTTTCGCTCGACGACAAGACAGTACGTCGCGCCGGCCTGGGCTACTGGCAAAACTTGGACGTGACGACCTATGCCAGCTGGGAGGATTTCCTTGCGCGCAATGGTCTCTCCCCTGCCGACGAACGCCTGCATCTGTTGACCAAAAAGGCGCGCCGAACCTATGTGCAAAGCACCTACCGCGACGGTGACTATTTGGTCTTTGGCAGCGAGAGCTCGGGCATTCCCGAGCCACTGCTTGCCGCGGCGCCCGAGCGTTGCGAGCGCATCCCGATGCTGCGCGATTGCGACTCGCTCGATAACGCCGAGGCATGGGAAGCTCACGAGGAATCGCTGGGGCATACCGAGGACAGCCACGAGGCCATCCTTCAACAGGACATCTGCGGCAACTTCGTCAATCCCGACGACTACCGCATCAGCGCCCTCAACCTTTCCAACAGCGCCGCCATCGTCCTCTACGAGGCCCTACGCCAAACAGGCTTTCCGGGAATGTGACAAAGGAACTGTCCCTTTGTCACATTCGGTTATAGATAGCGACCGGTGATGCTTGCGGAGCAAGCTGCGATGTCGCCCGGCGTGCCGGCGCAAACGATTTGCCCGCCCGCATCGCCACCGCCCGGGCCCATGTCGATCACGTAATCGGCGTTACGGATAAGGTCGAGATCGTGTTCGATCACGATAACTGTGGCGCCCTTGGCAACGAGGCCGTCAAACACGTTCAACAGCACCTGAACATCGAGCGGATGCAGGCCAATCGTAGGCTCGTCGAATACGAATACGGCATCGTCCTGCACGCGGCCCATCTCGCTCGCGAGCTTAAGTCGCTGCGCCTCGCCGCCCGAGAGCGCCGGCGTGGGCTCGCCGAGCGTGAGATAGCCCAAGCCCAGGTCGTGCAAAGTCTGTAAGCGTGTCTGAACCTTCTTAAGTCCCACTGTGGCGTCAAGGGCCTCGTCTACACTCATATCCATGAGCTGCGGCAACGTAAGTAGGCTCCCGTCTTTGCCCTCGCGATGGATATGCGAAGCCGCGTCTGCATAACGCGAGCCGCAACATGCCGGGCAGACGATCTCGACATCGGGCAAAAACTGTACGTCGAGCGATATCGAGCCCGTGCCGTCGCACGTAGGGCAGCGCAACGCGCCGGTGTTATAGCTAAAGGCACCCGCCTTGTAGCCAGCTGCCTTGGCCTCGGGCGTACGGGCAAAGGCACGACGCAGCTCGTCATGGATGTCGGCATAGGTCGCTACCGTCGAGCGCACGTTGGCGCCGATAGGCGTAGCGTCAATCAGGTTGGCGCGGGCAATGCCTTCGGCATCGACCCAACGCACGTGTCTTGGCAAGCGCTCGCCGGCTGCCTGCGCCTTGAGTGCTGGGATGAGCGTCTCGAGCACGAGCGTCGTCTTGCCCGAACCCGAAACGCCCGTAACCGCGACCAAGCGGCCGCGCGGGATATCGACTTCGAGCGGTTTGACGGTATGGATGGTATCGGTTGCCATACGGATGTGGCCCTGGTCGAACATTTCCTCGTCAGTCACCTGCGGACGCAAGCGCTTGGGCTCGGCGCGCAAAAACGGGGCGATGCGGCTGCCCTGCGATTGCTCGACCTCGTCTACCGTGCCAGCGGCAATCACATTACCACCACCCGCTCCGGCAACGGGGCCCATCTCGACCAGATAGTCGGCTTCCGCCAGCACGCGCGTGTCGTGGTCGACAACAACCACGGTGTTGCCGTCATCCACCAGGTCGCGCATCACACCCACCAAGCCGTCGACATTGGCAGGATGCAAGCCGATCGAAGGCTCGTCCAGCACATAAAGCACGCCTGTCGATCGGTTACGCACCACGCGGGCGAGTTGCACGCGCTGGCGCTCACCCGTGGAGAGCGTGGCACCGGCGCGGTCGAGTGAAAGGTAATCGAGACCCAGGTCGACCAGACGACGGGCCGCGCTCAAAAACGAATCGCAGATATCCGCTGCCATGGGCCGCATCTCGGGCGGCAAGGATGCGGGCACCCCGCGCATCCACTCAATCGCCTCGCCTAACGTCATGGCCGCGGCTTGCGCTAGATTGATACCGCACACCTGGGGCTGGCGCGCAGCCTCGGAGAGACGCGTGCCGCCGCAGTCACGGCATGGACCCTCGCGCAAAAAGCGCGCAACGCGTTTGAGGCCCTTGTCGTCCTTAACCTTGGCGAGCGCATTCTCAACGGTATAGACGGCGTTGTAATAGGTAAAGTCGAGCGGCGTAGCACCCTCGCCGTTTTTGGGAACGTAGAGAATGTGTTTCTTAACCGCTGGACCATGGAACACGATGTCGCGCTCTTGAGGCGTGAGCTGGTTAAACGGCACGTCGGTGCGCACGCCCATCTCGCCAGCCACCTGCTTCATCAGATCCCACATGAGCGTACCCCAGGGAAGCACCGCGCCTTCGTTGATGGTCTTTGACTCGTCGGGCACCAGGCTCGCCTCGTCCACCTCGCGCATGACACCGGTGCCGCCGCAGGTGGGGCATGCGCCGCCGCTATTGAAAGCCAAATCCTCGGCACTCGGCGCGTAGAACTCGCGGCCGCATGTCGGACACGTGAGCGACAGGCCCGCAGCTACGTTAAGGCTCGGCTCCACACGCGCCCCGCAATGCGGGCACACGTGATGGGCGCAACGGCTAAAGAGCAGACGCAGGCTGTTGTTGAGCTCGGTCATGGTGCCAAAAGTGGAACGCACGCCCGGCACGCTGGGGCGCTGATGCAATGCGAGCGCCGCCGGTACGTGCAGTACCTCGTCCACCTGGGCGTGCTCGGCCTGCGTCAGACGACGGCGGGTATAGGTGCTGAGCGCCTCCAGGTAACGGCGCGAGCCCTCGGCATAAAGAACCCCCAGCGCCAGCGAGCTCTTGCCCGAACCCGACACGCCGGCAATACCCACGAGCTTTCCCAGCGGAATATCGATATCGATGTCTTTGAGGTTATGGACGCGCGCGCCACGCACCTCGATAGCTTGCGGGCTCATCTTCTGTTCCGTCACCTTTATCACCCTACTCATGCCATAAAACGCGGTCGCGGATGTACTCGCCCAGCATGGGCACAGTAAACCGGACGAGACCGTATCCGGCAGCCTCGATGACGCGCTCGCGAATCAGGCTTGCGCGATATTTACTCGCCCAGCTCTGGGTACGATCACAACGCTCAATGATATCCGCCATGCGCGTCGGTTTGTCCTCGTCAGCAGCCATGGCCTCGATAAAGAGGCGCTGTGGACTGCGCAGCCCGTAATACAGAGGCGCGTCAACCGCTTCGTAGAACTCGGAGACGGCATCCGCATGGCCATCCTCGACATCGCGCCTTTCGATGACCTGCGAGCCACGCCGGACGGCAGAGCGCCACATGTAATATCCCACCAGCTGAACCATGTAGGGATGCCCCATGCTCTTGCGCGCCGCAAGGTCCGCCGTCTCCGCGTCAACGTAAAGACCAGCGTCTTTGACCGTCTGGATATACGAATCGCGCACCTCGGGCAAAGATATCGCCCCCAACGTACGCTGCTGGGCACGCCGCAAAAACGTCACGCTCGGCTCTTCGAGCAGATCGTCAACCATACTGGGCAAGCCGGCGAACGCCAGCGCAAGACCGCGCTGGTCGCTATCGGGCAAGCCCGTGGCATCCTGGTCTCCGAGCACCTGCTGATAGAGAACGGCAAGAGCCGCCAGTTCCTCGATAGACGCCGATTGCGCCTCGTCAATCGCAAACAGTATGCCCTTGCCTGGACCGAGCCTCTTGAGGCGCTCGTTGACCAGCCCTCGCAACGTCTCGCCCTTTGCCCGCGCCGCCTCGACCGACATCCGGCCAAACGACGGACCGAACTCCATTGACGTCACAACGGGTTTATTCGAGCGAAGCGCGTCGGCCAAGCGGTCGCATAAGCCAAGCGAAGCGGAATCGGAGACAACCGCCCATCCGCGCTCATTGGCTAGACGTTGCAGTTCCCGTAGGAGAACCGTCTTGCCACAGCCGCGGTTTCCCGTAATGAGCATGAGTCTACCCGGCGCTCCGGCGCCGTTATCGAGCCCTTCCTCGAAATCTTCGATGACCGACTCGCGGCCGATGAGTATCGGAGGCCGCTTGCCAGCCGTGGGCTTAAAGGGATTTGGATTCATGTCGGCCTCCTCGGATTGGCAAACCCTGGTAATAGTTATACCAACTTATACCGAGTTATACCAATAGCATATGACAAAGGAGCTGTCCCTTTGTCACATGTGGCCGAAAAACTCGGCGCCTGCTGCTCGCCAGGGGCGGAAGGTGGCGGGATCGACCTTTACGTGCGCCGCGGCGGGTACGTCGTACCATTTGACCGTGTAACCGGCGCCGTGAGAGCAAAAGACCGAATCGGGCGTGTTGGGCAGATCGGCCTCGGGCCCATAGGCGGCCGTCTCGATGACGCGCTCGGCATCATGGCAAGCCGCATAGCCGGCGAACTCCAGGTATAGATGACCGCGACCGCTCGTGTAGGCAGCCACCTCCAGCGCGTAATCCTGCACCTCGGATGCTGGCACGCGACCCACAAGCTTCGCCCGGTCTCCTGCCATCGTCGGCGGCTCGTACTCGGCACCCATGCGCGTGGCATCCGAGAGCGCCCGACCCACGCACTCCCCCGGCACCTCGAGCTCAAAGCGATACCACGGCTCCAACAGCACCGCCGCGCCGGCCTCGCGCGCCTGCATCAAACCCTGGCGAATCGCGCGGTACGTGGCCTGGCGAAAATCGCCGCCCTCGGTATGTTTGGCATGCGCACGGCCGCCCATGAGCGTAATGCGCACATCGGTGATGGGCGAGCCGGTCAGCACGCCCAGGTGATCGCGCTCCATGGCGTTGGTGAGTGCCAAACGCTGCCAGTTAAGATCGAGCTCGTCGGTCGAGGCCACGGTACCAAACTGCACGCCCGAGCCCGCCGGCAACGGCTCCAGACGTAGATGCACCTCAGCATAGTGACGCAGTGGCTCAAAGTGGCCCACGCCCTCGACCGGCTGCGAAATAGTCTCCTTATAGAGGATGCCGCCGGGCTCAAACTCGACCGCAAGGCCAAAACGATCGGCCAGCACGCGCTGCACGACCTCGAGCTGCACGGCGCCCATCAACTGCAAATGAATCTGCTCAAGATGAGTGTTCCAGCTTACGCCGAGCATGGGATCTTCGTCCGCCAACTCAGTCAGCGCTTTGAACACCGCGTGGACATCGTGTTCGCCCGGAAGCACCGTATAGGTGAGGACCGGCGCAATGACGGGCGCATCGCACGCGGGTTCCGCGCCCAGGGCGTCCCCTGAGCGAACGTGCGCAAGGCCCGTCACGGCACAAATGCCGCCAGCAGCAACTTCTTGGGCAAGCTCATACTTCTCGCCGTTATAGATGCGTACCTGATCGACCTTCTGCTCCCATGCCTCGGCACCGGAACGTCCGTTAATCACCTGTTTGGCATGCAGCGTGCCGCCGGTCACTTTAACCCAAGCCAAGCGCTCGCCGCGGTCCCCGCGGCTGACGCGATAGACGCGGGCGGCAAACTCCGGGAGCCACGCCTGTTCGCGCATCAGCGCGCATATACCATCCAACAGCTCGTCCACACCTTGGTCCTTGAGCGCCGAGCCGGCAAAGCAGGGAAAGAGCTTGCGCTCGGCAACCATGCGCGACAGCGTTGCGACAGAAAGCTCACCCGCCTCAAGAAACTCCTCGAGCGCCGCCTCGTCTAACGCAGCAGCATCCTCCTGAACGATGCCGCCCGCCAGCAGTTCGTTGGCATCCAGGCAGCCCTCGGAAAGACGCTGCCCAAGCTGTGCCAGCAAAACATCGCGGCCGGGATTCTCCAAATCGATCTTGTTGATGAAGATGAACGTCGGGATGTCATAGCGCGCAAGCAGGCGCCACAGGGTTTCGGTGTGCCCCTGTACGCCATCGTTGGCGCCTACCACCAGAATCGCGTAGTCCAGGGCACGCAGCGTGCGCTCCGCCTCGGCAGAAAAATCGACATGGCCGGGAGCGTCCACGAGCATAACGTGGGTGTCACCATGGTCGAGCACAGCCTGCGACGAGAAGATCGTGATACCGCGCTCACGCTCAATCTCGTTCGTATCCAGATGCGAGTCGCCATCGTCAACGCGGCCGCGCTTGCGAATGCGGCCCGCGTTAAACAGCATGGCCTCGGCCAGCGTGGTCTTGCCGGCATCGACATGCGCCAAGATTCCAACGACCGCTTGCTTCGACATGGCTCTCCTCTTATTGCAAGCCCATCGCACGCGGCAACGGGCACCCTCGTTCCACACTGGATGATACAATTTACGAGCCGGCGGG
>CABVCF010000004.1 GCA_902496775.1 uncultured Collinsella sp. | reverse complement strand
CCACACGGGAGGCAGGTTAACTAATTCGAGCCTGGCATTCAGAAAAGTCAGTGCAGCAAAATGGCGATGCGGATAGCGACATGGGCATGGTTTTCGCTGCGCGCGGGTCCCCTAGGGAGCACCGTGCATTTTTGGGAGTATTCAGCAAGCCAGGACGACTGTATACGCGCCGGACACACCATATTGGTCCCAAGGGCGCCTTCGACCGGCGATTTGAGTCGGCAGGCAAACCCCGTCAGGACAAAAAGGCATGCTTCGCGCCGCGCCGGACCTCAAAATGACGTCAATCTCCGCAACGTTACTCAGCCGCAGCGGCACCGGCAGAGCTCGTGGTGCTGAATACTCCGTTTTTTGCACGGCACGGGCGGGGGTACATCAGGATCAGGAAGAACATCCCAGCCTTTTTATGCAATCTGTAATGGGAAGTATGCAAAACACCAAGAGACAGCATTGCTGATGTCCAAATTGAGCGCACGAGGCAGCAGCACCTCCGCCCCGCACCCAAATCCAACAGAGCAGGGACGCTCATGGCGGATCCCCACCAAAACGCAAACGCGGCTCGAGCGCCATCCCAAAATAGGCTGCGCGAGCCGCGTTTAACGGTACGACATGAATATTAGCGCTCGTAAATCAAGTTGCCTGCCAGGTAGGTCGCCTGAACCTTGGTGGCCTGGAGCTCTTGGGGGTCGATGGTGAGCGGGTTTTGGTCCAGGACTACCAGGTCGGCGTACTTGCCGGGCTCCAAGCTGCCGAGGTTTTGCTCGTCGCCCGCTGCATAGGCGCTGCCCAGGGTGTAGTTGCGCAGGGCTGTTGCTGCATCGATGCGCTCGCTCGGTAACCAGCCGCCCTCGGGCCAGTGGCTTTTGGGGTCTTGGCGCGTGATGGCCGTGTAGAGCACGTTCATGCTGGTAACGGCTGTGATGGGGCTATCGGTGCCGAAGGCTTGGCGGATGCCGCGCTGCTTATAGGTCGCAAACGGCCACATGATGCGGCTGCGCTCCAGGCCCAGGTCGCGCTCCGGTCCACCCGGGTCGAGTGTAATGTGGCAGGGCTGGCTCGAAGCAACCACATTGAGCTTGCGCAGGCGATCGATGTCCTCGGGCAAGAGGTTCTCCAGATGCTCGAGCGTGTTATGACCGTGCTGGGGCAGGCCGTACAGTTCGGCGGCCTCCTCAAAGATATCGAGCGCGGCATGGATGGCACCGTCGCCGATGACGTGAATACGCACAGTGTGGCCACGCTCCGCAGCCGCCAGAACCAGCTTGCGCATACGCTCGGCAGGAACCGTCAGACGGCCCTGGTCGCCCGGGAAGCGCGGATTGGTATAGGGCTCGGTGAGATACGCCGTATGCTCGCTCGACACGCCGTCGAAGAACTGCTTAAAGCCTGGCGCCGAGAGCAGCGCGTTGTTCGCGTAGCGGGTCTGCAGCTCTTCCAAGCGCGACTGGTCATCCAACAGCGTGGGGAACAGATGGGCTCGGATGCCCAACTTGCTGGCTGCCTGCAGTTTGTCGTAAACGTCGTCGCGGATAAAATCGCAGCCCGGCATGGGCATGAGCGACATATCGCATATCGAGGTGATGCCCTGCTCGGCCATACGCCTCATTTGATCGGCGTAAGCGCTTGCGATGCGATCTTCGCCCAGCCACTCAAGGCAGCGCGGTAACAGCTGCATGGCAGCCGCCTCGTGAGCAATGCCCGTGAGTTCGCCGTTTGCATCCTTGTCGTAACTGCCGCCCGCTGGCGGCTCGCTGTCGCGCGTGACGCCGAGCGCCTCGAGTGCGCGGCTGTTGAGCCAAAGCGTGTGCCCGTCGCCCGAATACATAACGCAGGGACGATCGGGGAATGCCGCATCGAGCGACGCCTTGGTAGGATGCTCGGGCGGATCCCAACGGTAATCGCGCCAGCCCTGCGTCACAACCCAAGCGTTACTAGGCAGATCCTGGGAAAACTCGAGCGCATGTTGCACCAGCGCCGCCTCGGACGTGCCCATATCCATGAGCATGTACGGCGAGGAACCGACCGAGGTATGGAAGAAGTGCAGATGAGCGTCATGGAAACCGGGGCAGACAAACTGCTCGCCGTAGTCGATAACCGGCGTGGCGGCAGGCGCGGCGGCAATCACGTCATCGGGCGCACCGACTGCGACGATACGGTCGCCTGCGATGGCAATCGCCAGCTCGCGGGCGGTATCGATGCCGTCTTGCGCGGTAAAGACGTTCTTGGAGCGGATAATCCGATCGATATGTTGCATGGGCATCCCCATCTCTGGCAGGAAATTCAACACCCCCGAGTGTACTCCCCCGCCCTTGTAACAAAACCCCAAGCGGCAAACGGCAACTTTACCAGCCCTAGCGGCAGGTGGCATACTGGAGAGAGCCTGTACGATTTTGCGATCAACCCAGCAAGGAGCAAATCGACCATGACGAAGACCAAGGCACAGCAGATTATGGCGGCGACCGAGGCTCGCGCGGCTGACGACGTCACCGCAGCCATCAAAGATATCGCTACCGAGTTTGAACCATATATCATCAAGCAGCGCCGGCACTTCCATAAGCACCCGGAGCTGAGCCTTGCCGAGGAGCGCACGACCTCCGACATCGCCAACCAGCTCGACGCCATGAATATCCCCTACGAGTGTCCGCTCAAGACCGGCTTGGTGGCAACGCTTCGCGGTACCGCGCCGGATGCCTACCGCGAGGACGGCACGCCACGCCGCCGCATCCTGCTGCGCGCCGACATCGACGCCCTGCCCGTCACCGAGCAGACCGGCGAGGAGTTCGCCAGCGTCAACGAGGGCTGCATGCACGCCTGCGGCCACGACTGCCATATCGCCATGATGCTCGGAACGCTGCAAATCCTGCGCCATATGACCGACGACATCCACGGCGAAGTCCGCATCGTATTCCAGCCCAGCGAGGAAAACGGCCAGGGCGCTAAGCTCATGATCGGCACGGGTGTGCTCGACGGCGTCGATGGCGCCTACGCCGCGCACATCTGGAGTGAGGTCGACGCCGGCACCGTGAGCTGCGAGCCCGGTCCGCGCATGGCCAATACCGACTGGTTCCGCATCGACGTCCGCGGCACCTCGTGCCATGGCGCCATGCCCCAGCGAGGTCACGACGCCGTCATGGTTGCCGCCGAGATCGTCAACGCCCTGCAGACCATCGTCTCGCGCGAAATCAGCCCCTACGAGCCGGCCGTCATCACCGTCGGCGAGCTGCACGGCGGCACCGCGCGCAACGTTATCGCCGGCACGGCCTACCTCGCCGGCACAGTGCGCACCTACGGCGATTCGACCCACGAGGAAATGCCGGAGCTCATGCGCCGCATCGTGGAGCATACCGCGGCAGCTCTGGGCGCCGAGGCAGAGCTCACCGACTACACCATCGCCAACTACAAGGTCGAAAACGACGCCGCCTCGAGCGAGCGCTGCCGTCAGGCTGTAATCAAGTGCCTGGGCCCCACCGGCCAAGGCCATTATCGCGGCACGCTTTCGGGCGAGGATTTTTCGGAGTACCTGCGTCGCGTACCGGGCGTGCTCGCCTTTGTAGGTACGCGCAACCCCAAGATTGGCGCCACGTACGCCCAACATTCCTGCTTCTACAAGATCGACGAGACCGTGCTGGCAAAGGGCACCATGGTGGCCGCCCAGTATGCTATCGACTTTTTGGCCGAGCCCACGCAAGAGGAGCTCGACGGCCCCGCGATTACCGCGGTCGCCGAAACCAACCCCGATCTGGCCGCCAAGTTGCGCTCTGCCAAGGCGACGACCGCCGAGGCTCGCGACGCCATCCATGATGCCCGAACGGCTCGCCATGCCGCGATCAAGGGCATCCACGACGCACGCGCTGCTGCACGCCGCGAGGAGAAGCACGACGAGTAGTCGTCACACCCATCCATAACAGCCTGGCTAAAGCAGAGCGGGGGCGGACGTATCGAAACGTCCGCCCCCGCTCATTCTTCAAGCGCTATTTCTACCATTTCTACCCCGTCCCCAAATAGCAGGCGGCGTGGCTACTCGTCCTGAGGCTCCTCGTCGGAGCCTGGCTCGGACGCCGGCTCAGGTGCAGGTGCCGGCTCAGGCTCAGGCTCAGGTGCAGGCTCGGACTCAGATGCCGTCTCAGGCTCGGGCGCCGGCTCAGGCTCGGTCGCGGGAGCGGGTGCAGGTGCCGGCGAAGCATCCGGAGCACCGTAACCCGAAGGAGCGGACTTCTTCTCGAAGGGCAACACAAAAGTCAGGACGTCGTCCTTATCCTCATCGGCCCACTCGCTTGCATAGCGTGCGGCCCAATAGCCAACGGCACGGTGCTTGAGCATCTTGCCAAAGACCGTAAGAAATACGGTGACGAAAGCGACCAGCACCAAGAACAGCGCGAGCGTGACGCCACCGCCGGTAACAATTGCCTCAATACCCGTAGGACGATAGTAGTAGCTATACATACCGACAGAGGCAATGGCGCCAAAGACGACCGTCAAGATCCATGTGACAACGTTGGCGACCAGGCCCGTCAAAAACTCGGGAAGGAACGAAGCACAGAACAGCTTGGTCTTGTTGTGCTTAAACGCCGCCCAGACCTTATCGAGCGAAAACGCGCTCTCGACGCGACCGGTCACCGCAAAGTGCATCACGGCGATGTCGGCGAACATCTTAAAGAAGACACCCAGAATCGCCGAGGCAATCAGCGCCAGGACAAGCAGGCCGAGCGAACCGAACAGCGCAGCCTCGAGCGCATAGGAGCCATAATAGGAGTACGAGTCTGCGGCACCAAGCGCCACGCCCTCCACCAGCGAAAGAACTACACCGATAACGGGAATGGCAGCGATAACCTCGAGCACGACCGAAATAACGCTCGAAAAGACTCCGAGACCAAACGACGTGGAACGCATCAGCGGACGATCCATGCCGTCATCGATCTTAAGCGACAGATCGCGACCCCACTCGATGCCAAAGCCGGAACCGCACACGCTCGCAATGCAAGCTGCCAAAAAGCCGATGGCAGCCGCAATGCCGCCAATAACGGGAATAAACAACACGAGCACCGCCACAACGCAAATCAGCGCCGGCAAAAACGCGATTTGGCATACACGCTGAAGCACGCCCGGGGTCTTGGTCATATCCTGGAACGCCTGAACCACACAGCCCTTTGGCGCATTCGCCACGGGCGGTTGCGGAACAAACTGCTGGGGCTGAGGCTGTCCCTGGGGAGCGGGGCCAGCGGCACCGGCATTAGGAGCACCGCACACACCGCAGAACTTGTCGTTATCGCCCATAGGAGCGCCACACTGCGAACAGAACATCGAAATCATCCCTTCGTATCTAGAGCGAATCACCTGGATCGCAAACGATGTCTTTGGCATCATTATCGCCCAATGTGAGGACAAATACTCAAAGATGACCGATTTGCAAGATACACGGCGCCAGCAGGCGGTTCGTTGAATACGTCTACGCTAGTTCGTTCCGCGGAAGCCCTTACCGACGATCTCGGAGCTGTCGACAATCGTGATAAAGGCACCCGGATCGACTTCGCGCGCATAGCGGCGCAGCTGCACGGCCTCGCGACGGCTCAGCACGCTCATGATCACCGTCACGCACTTGCCCGAGAAGGCACCGTAGCCGCAGCTGATGGTCGCTGTGCGGTTGAGATGCTTGACGATAAACTCCTCGACCTTAAGGGGTTCGGAGCAAATGACCGTGCAGACCTTACGAAGATGGATGCTCTCGATGGCCTTGTCGACCACAAGCGTCTTGGCAAACAGGCCGAGCACGCAATACAGACCGACACGCGGGCCATACAAAAAGGCCGCGATGGCCACGATGCCGATATCGACCAACAGCAGTGCGCGACCAATCTCGAGCGTGGTGCGGCGTTTGAGGATCATAGCGAGAATGTCCGTGCCACCCGTCGAGGCGCCGATGTCAAAGACAATAGCGCTGCCGAGCGCCGGCAAGATGACGGCAAAGCACAGGTCGAGCCACATATCACCCGTCAGAGAGACATCGGTCGGAATAAAGAGCTCAAACAGCGAAACATAGGCGGACAACGCAAACGAGGCGAAGACGCTCCACAGGATTGCCTTGCGCTCCAAAAAGATAAAGCCCAAAACGACGAGAACCGCGTTGATAATCCACATAAAAACGCCGACGGGCAGGGTCGGGAACAGCGTGGACAGAATGACCGACACGCCCGAGGTGCCGCCAAAAGCAAAGTGATTAGGGGTTTTAAACGCAACGATGGCGAAGGCCGTAAGAATCAGGCCCAGATTGAGCTCGGCAAAAAAGCGCGGGAAGCCGGGCTCCTGGCTGCGCTTTTGACCGACACGCTCGCCGCGCTCGATATCGGTGCGATCAACCACGCGCTCCATCGGCACCACGGGAGGACGATGCACCTCCTCGGCAGCACGCGATGCCGCCTCTGCCGCGGCGGCCTCAATCGCCCATGCCTTGCTTTCTGTTTCGTGCTCGTCGGCCATTACGGCAACCCCTCGTTAACAATTTGGAAACAATGCGCCCATTAGGGTAACGCGGAACGCGACGATTGCAACCCCTAGTTAGACGAGCGGTATGCCCACATCGGGGGGCATACAAATAACGGCCGGCCACGCTTTTGCTTGCGCGGTCGGCCGTTTAACGTTTTCGCAGATAAAGCCTGCCAAAACAAACCTGTCCCTTTTTGGAAGGTTACTCGTGCTGGCTGGTGCGGTGCTCGTACTCCTCGGGGGTGATGACGTCCTCGATGCGCAGGTTGACGCCCGCCACCTCAAGGCCGGTCATCGCGGCAAGGCGCTCGGTGACGCGTGCCTTGACATCGTCGAAGATCGCGGGCGCATAGGCACCGTACTCGATAATGACGGAGATGTTGACGACCACGCGATTGTCATCGGTGACCTCGACCGTCACGCCCTTGGTCAGATTCTCGGCACCAAACTGCTCCTGCACAAAGTGCATGAGGTTACCCTTCATGCCCAGAACGTGCGGAACCTCGCGAGTGGCCATGGCAACGATCTTCTCGATCACACCGTTGGAATAGGTCAGCGAGTCCTCGGACTCATCCGCTTCCTCGTCATCCTCATCAGCATCGGACTCGGCCTCGACGAGCGCCTCGTCCTCGAGCGTCACATCCTCGGCCTCGGCGGCGACGGTCTCGTTCTCCTCGAGCTCGGTATCGGCCACATCGACCTTCGTATTAAAAGCCATGGTTCCTCCTTATGCCTGCCGCAGATGCGACAGTCGAATACATATTAGCGGCCGCTAAACAGACGGCCGAAGAAGTTGACGATCCCGTTCTCGCCGTCGCGAATTTGGCCGATCACAGCGCCGATCAGCACGAAGAATGCGATGACGAGCGTGTCCCACAGGCCGAGCGTGAGCACCAACACGGCGAGGATAAAGCCAGCGACGGCACCGAGCGTGGTGTTGGGATGACGCACAGCATAGCTCCAGATGGCAGCGCCCGTACCCTTGATGAGACCCATAGCCTCGTCAAAATCCACGGCTGCCGCGTCTTGTAACTCGGTTGCCTCTGCTTTGGAATCAAAAGGTTCGCTCGCCGGTGTGGCGCTCTGGTCAATCGTCAGGCGCGGCGTACGAGCGGTCTTATCTTGATTGGTATCACTCACCGGAAACCTCCACGGTCTGGACGGTAGTCTTGGACGGCAAAAAACGGACGCGCGTGGTCGTACCCGGCGTGCCGAGCATGGTGTCGCAAGCTTCCTCGATGCGCTGCTGCATCGCGGTAGCCAGAGATGCCACGTCCTTATCGTCAAGCGCGATAGCCTCGACCTTAAAACGGACGTGCGAATCGTCGGAACCTTGGACGCGGGCCTCGACATGCTCGATCATCACGCGATCGTCGCGCTCTGCAGCAGCCCTGGCGCACGAAGAAAGCGCCGCGAGCGTGACCTCGATATTGCGCTCCCCCGCCGGATGCACGCAGGACGGCTCGCGACGAGCAAACATCAGGCGGAAGAAGCTTACCAGCACGCCAATCGCCACAACTCCGCCGCATGCCGTCACGACAATGCGCGGCATGGGGTCGCGCATCAGCAGCATAAAGCGATACGTATACGGCCCCCAAAACTGGCAGACAAGCGTACCCAGCGCCACGATGGCGGCGGCAAGATACACGATCGCTAGGGCTCGTTTGAGTACGCGCACGTGGCGCTCCCTTCAAATCTCGGCTCTCGAAATGCAAAACGGTTCGCATCATTATAAAAGAGCCGGGTCCGGTGCTCTACGCACGCGGATCCGGCTCATCTATTCCACGAGGCTTGCATGCTCGCTTCATTATGCCCAGATATGCACGGCTTAACCCGTGCGGGCGCTACTCCTCCTCGAGGGCAGCGATAACCTCGTCGGTCATGTCCATGGTGCTGTAAACATCCTGGACGTCGTCGAGCTCCTCAAGACGGTCGATGAGGCGCTGAACCTTCTTGGCGTCGGCGCCGGAGACCTCGGTCGGGGTGGTCGGGACCATGGTGGTCTCGGAACCCTTGACCTGGACGCCCTGCTCCTCGAGCGCCTTGGAGACAGCCATGACCTCGTTGGCAGTAGTCCAGACGATCCACTCCTCGCCGGCGTCCTCGTAGTCCTCGCCACCGGCCTCGGCGATGGCCATCATGAACTCATCCTCGTCACCGGCAGCCCCGTTGGCGATCATGGTCTCCTTCTTGGCGTTCTCGTCCAGGATCTCCTTGGCGACGACGATCTGGCCCTTGCGCTCAAACTGGAAGGCGACGGAGCCGGAGGTGCCCAGGTTGCCACCAGCGTGGGAGAAGGCGGAACGAACATCGGCGGCGGTACGGTTGCGGTTGTCGGTCAGGCAGTCAACGTAGACGGCGACACCGGCGGGACCGTAGCCCTCGTACACGATGTTCTCGTAGACGGCA
Organism: uncultured Collinsella sp.; assembly: GCA_902496775.1. Lineage (GTDB taxonomy): Bacteria > Actinomycetota > Coriobacteriia > Coriobacteriales > Coriobacteriaceae > Collinsella. The sequence goes on along the minus strand of CABVCF010000004.1, from coordinate 36,173 downwards.
GCGTCGGCACCCGAACCAAAAGCCTTGTCGATAGCGGACTTGATCTTGTCCTTAGGCATGGACTGAGCCTTGGCCTTGGCAACGGCAGCGGCGAGGCTGGCGTTGTTCTCGGGCAGCGGGTCACCGCCGAGACGGGCAGCAACGGTGATGTTGCGGCTGAGTTTGGAGAAGAGGGCGGAACGCTTGGCGTCCTGCGCGCCCTTACGATGCTTGGTTGTGGCCCACTTAGAGTGTCCGGACATACGTGTCTCCTATCGGTTTCGACCTAAAGCCCAGCGCAGATGCTCGGGCAATATAAACAAACGTCGTTATGATATACCTACTGGCCTGCGAGATAAACCCCAAAATGAAGGCGTCGTGATGATGGCCCCCTTGGTGCAAAGAAACCTGCCCCCAATGCACCAAGTTAGGACCAGAGGAAGTCGCTGCGGGTGACGGTAGCGCCGATGGCGAAGGGCATGCAGGCGATGACCGGATACAGGTAGCGCATGTAAGTCGAGCCGTTGCACGGGCCAATCAGGCACACGGCGAGCACGCCCAACAGCGGCACCCAGATCGCCAGCGCACGCCATGAATGACGACGCAGCAGGTAGACCACCACGGCGATCATGATCCACACATAGGTGGCCGAGCTCATGGTGAGCGAGATAAAGGGAACACGCTGCACCGCCACACGGTACAAATTGATCAGGTGGTCGCACCAGCGCACCACGTTGCTGTCAACCGGATGGAAGTCGAAGTACTTGAGGTTGTCGGGACGCGCCATGATCTCGGCACTACGCGCCGTGCTGTAGACCCAGGCATCGCGGGCACTCGGATAAAAGTAGCCGTAGTAGTTATTGATGAGCGCCGAGATATAGCACTCGGGATCCTTTTTGAACATCTGGGCCCACACCTCAAAATAGGCCTTGATGTCCTCCTGCGAGGCGTACTCGTTGAAGCAATTTTTGACAGCGTCCGACTTATCCGGGTTGTAACGGCGGCCCAGATTCTCGTACTTGAGCACACGGTCGATCACGGCACGCTCTTCGTCGGTCACCAAGCCGTCGCAAGGAGCCTCCACAATGGTGCCGTCCTCCTTAACCGTGGGGTTGACGCCCGAGTTGAGGCCGTCGTGCTTTTGGACGAAACGAGCCGTCTGCTGGAACGGAATCGAGAGGATTTCGCGCTTGGAACTAGGCGTGATATCGTGCGCCGGCATAAAGACCTTGGTGAAGTACATATTAGAGGCAAGGCAGAGCGCGAGCACCGCGAGAACGCCAACCCAGCGGAAGCGCGGGATGGCGCCTGACGGCGCAGCACCAGTCTGCTCGGCTGCACGACGAGCCACATGCACGTCCCATACGCAAAACGCCACCGCGATTACGCATGCCGCCAGGGGAAACACCAAGCCGCCGTTGCGCAGGAACGTGGAACCCATGGCGCCCAGAGCAAGCAGCAGCCAGTCGTGGCGCGCAAAGAGCACGGGGGCTTTCTCGCCCGCTCGCTCGACATTGGCATCACGACGGGGCAAGCCACATGCCACGAGCTTGACGGTCTGTACCAGCAGCACCAAGAACGCGTCGGCAAAGAGCACGTCTTTGGTGAGCAACGCCGCGTAGTTAGAGAACATCGGCATAAACGCAAAGAACAGCAGGATCGCACCGCGAACCGGCAGGCTCACGCCCAGTTTGCGCAGCGACGAAATGGAATAGGCCATGCAGGCAGCCGTGATGACAAATTGAGCGCAGGTATAGATGGCAAGACCTGCGTTGGCGCTGTTGAACAGTGAAAGCCCCAGCTGGACGCACGAGCCGATAATGGCCGTGTGCACTACGGGATGATGCCCGTTGAGCAGCACGTTGGGGTTGAGTAGACGCAGGTAGTCACTCGTGCCGTTGGGGTAGTTGAACCACTGGCGAATCTGCGCACCCGTATCTCCCATAAAAAGACCGGGCAGCGAAGCGATGAGCGTGGGCGCCCAGGCGATCATGAGCACCAGGAAGGGCCCGGCAAAGGGATGGACCGAGAGCACGGCGTGAGTCACACGCCATACGCGGCCAAAGTGCGCCTCGGAAAACGGAATGCGCCGAGAGCTCAGCCAATCTAGACACTCAAAGGCAAGGTAGAAGGCAACGACTGCCAAGAGCATCCAGCCCGCGCCGCCAATCCAGGCGCAGATGATGCGGGCTTTGTCGCCAAGGACAATCTCGGCCGAGTCGGTGAGATCGTAGCTGCGGCCGAACACCATGCAGATGGCGAAGAACAGCGACGGCAGAATGATCGATGGACGCCAGGTGTCGCCACGGCCAAAGAACACGTAGCGAAACGGTAAGGTGAGCAGGCAGGCAAGTGCAAGCAGCATGACCGCGTCGGTATGGCCGGCAAACGAGAGGAGCACCTCGTAGCACACGTACAGCATGCCCGAGGCTTTGGGGTCAATCGCCAAGACTGCGTTGCTCGACACCGGGGAGGGATCGATGGAAAACGCCGTGGTCGCCAACAGCGCGAGCAAAAATGCGATGAGCGTCTGCTTGGCGGGGTAGCGCTTAAACCAGACGATGCGGGCAGCGTCGCGCGCAGCCGTTGTGGAGAGATCGGAATCCTTCACAGTCCAAAGAGCCTTTCTAGAAACCTGCCAAAAAGGGACAGGTTTATTTTGGCAGGTTTTATCTGGGGAAACGTTACGGTTCTGTCATCGTTGCCCAGCGAACCACCACAAAGGTTCCTGTCCCCTTTGTGGTGGTTTTGGTGGTTAGGCGTCCAGGTAGATGCGCTGGGGCTGGTTGCGGCGACGAGCAAAGATGATGAGCGCCAGGCCCGCGATTACGAGCGGCAGGCTCAGCAGCTGACCCATGGTGATGACGCCGCCCAGCAGATAGCCAAGCTGCGCATCGGGCACACGCACAAACTCAATGAGGAAGCGGACGATGCCGTAGCCCATCACAAACACGCCCATAAACGTGCCTTGGGGCAGTAGCGGCTTTTTGCGGCTGAGCACCTGCAGAATGCAAAAGAGCACGATGCCCTCAAGAAACGCCTCGTAGAGCTGGGAGGGGTGACGTGGCATATCGCCCGCGGTGCCACCGAAGACCACGCCCCAGGGCAGATCGGTCGGCTTGCCCCACAGCTCTCCGTTGACAAAGTTGGCACAACGGCCCAGGCACAAGGCCAGCGGCGCGCCGATGACAGCAAGGTCTGCCAAAGTCCATGCGTCGAGCTTGTACATGCGGCACACGAGCACGCCGCCGATGATGCCGCCCACCAAACCGCCATGGAAGCTCATGCCGCCCTCGTTGGTGGCAAAGATCTCGAGCGGGTGCGCCCAGTAGTAGCCATCACCGTAAAAGACGACGTAGAACAGGCGCGCACCGATAATGAGGCCAAAGACCACGCCGACCACGACACTCGTAAGGTCGTCAATCGTGATGTTAAAACCCCAGCGACGCTGCGTGCGGTACATGACAACCGCCGTGAGCAGGGCGCCGACCACATAGGCCAGACCATACCAGTAAATCGTGATAGGCCCCGCCGAAATCGCGACGGGATCAAGCATATGGTAGAAGTCGTTGAGCATGTCGACCCTCCTACTCCCTACATACAAATGCGGCCGCGGGCCTTGCGCTCGCAGCCGCATATTTGGGCGTAACGTCTATGCGGAGTATGCCGTCCGCAGCTTTCGCAGCTTAGAACGGCGCGTACTCGTCGTACAGGTCCTCGGCCTCGCCGGAGGCATTGACCTGCTCAACTCGGGTAACGCCGGGCACATGCTCCTTCAGGATGCGCTCAATACCCATGGACAGGGTCAGCGAGCTCATGGGGCAGCCGGCGCAAGCGCCCTGCAGCTCCAGTTTGACGACGCCCTCGTCGTCAACGCCCACATACTCCATATCGCCGCCATCGGCCTGCAGGTTGGGACGAATCTCTTCAAGAACCTTCTTAAGCAGCTCTTCGTTAACAGCCACAGGGGCTCCTTTCTCACAATAACGCGGGCACGCCCGCGGACAGAAGCTATGTTACTACAGCCATGTACCCGCTCACGAGCCGTCCATGCGCGCAGACGCGACTTTCACGAGTAGTCAATTTGGGACGGGGCTCTTTGAGCTGCGTTCGTCGTCAGATAGCGACAACGCATATTACTGTCGAGCCTGTCCCCCGGTACCAATCTGGACATCGACGATAACCTGGCGGTAGCTGATGCCACAGGAGTCGAGAATGCGGCGGCTGATGCGCCCATCATCGGTGTCGGCGTACTTGTTGTCCAGGTAGACGACCTCGCCCACGCCCACCTGAGCCAAAATCTTGGCGCAGTCGTGGCACGGGAACAGCGTGACGTAGACCGTGGAACCCTCGAGGTCCTTGAGCGAGCCACGGTAGTTGAGCACGGCGTTGGCCTCGGCATGGACCACGTAGTTGTGCTTGTCCTGCAGCGGGTCGTCGCTCGTACCCCACGGAAAAAAGTCGTCGTTGAGCGCCGAGGGTGTACCGTTGTAGCCCACCGAAAGGATGCGGTGGTTGGTGTTGGCGATGCACGCACCCACCTGCGTGTTGGGGTCCTTGCTGCGGCGCTGCGCGGCGATGGCCACGCTCATAAAGAACTCGTCCCAGCTAATGACGTCCAGGCGCTTGCCTGACGAAGTTTGATGAAGATCGTCCGACATGGCAGACACCTCCGTAATCGCAATAGTTTGACCCATTGTAGCAGGTGAAAGGTGGGGGCGTTTATCCCACCGGCGCCCTCACCTTTACACGCGGCGGGGCTTTTGGTTGATGCGATAGAGCTCGGCGAGACCCCGCAACGTCAGCGCATCGTCGACCGTCAGACTGTGACCGACCAGCGACGCGAGTGCCTCGGCATCGTCGCCGGTAATGACGATGGGCACGCTGCCCTCCCCCGCGGCCTTGGTCGCGCGCATCTCGGCGAGCACCATGTCGAGCATGCCGTCGATGCGGGCTACCTCGCCCAAGACCACGCCCGAGCGCATGGCCTCGCGCGTGTTGCGGCCGATCACATGCGTCGGTGCCGAGGGCTCGACCTGGGGTAGGCGCGCCGCAGCGGCCGAGAGCGAGCGGGCGCCGAGCGCCAGACCCGGCGCGATGACGCCGCCCACAAAGGTACCGCACGCGTCGATGACCTCGATATTGGTCGTCGTGCCCAGGTCGATCACGATGCACGGAGAGCCGTAGACGGCACGGGCCGCCACGGCATCGGCGATGCGGTCGGGGCCGATCTCGGCCGGGTCGTCGTAGTGCACGGGCATGCCGGTCTTGAGGCCCGGCCCCACGGTGAGCACGCGCCCCGTGCAGGTACGGGAAAGCGCCGCCTTCCACGGGCGCTCGAGCGCCGGCACCACGCAGCTCAGAACGGCCGCCGTGGGCACGAGCGCGCCGGGCATGCCCGCATCAGCCGCCAGCGCGGCCATGACTTGAGCGAGACGCATACGCGCTTCGTCGGCCGTAATGCTCGATGGCGTCGTGATCTCGCACGTCGCAAGCGGGCATTCCTGCGCCGCGGCCGAATCCTCTGCAAACAGGCCAAAGCGAATGAACGTGTTACCCACGTCGACCGTCAATATATATGCGCACCCATTAAGCATCGTCGGCGCTCCTTTCGTCTGCCCAGCAGTATATCGCCTACCTAAACCAGTCATCCCAAAATGACTAGGTTGCGGCTATACTGATGCGCGGTCGTTTGCGAGCTCACGCGACGGCCTTTGGTAACCCGACTTCCCGCGCCGCATCCGTAGCGGCGCTCCCGGGGGAAGCGGATATACGCAAAGGAGTTCAATATGAGCAATCCCTCGAACCGCGCCTCGATGCGCGGGCAACTCACGCTGCGCGGTGTCGTCATCGGCGTCCTTGGCTGCGTGATCATCACGGCAAGCTCGGCCTACACGGCCCTCAAGATGGGCGCCCTCCCCTGGCCAATCATTTTCGCTGCCGTCATCTCGCTGTTCTTCCTGAAGCTCATGGGCAACGCCAGCCTCAACGAGGCCAACGTCACCCACACCATCATGTCCGCGGGCGCCATGGTCGCCGGCGGCCTGGCGTTTACCATCCCGGGCGCCTGGATGCTGGGCTATGCCGACCAGATCAGCTGGCTCGACATGTTTATCGTGGCGCTCGCCGGCACCATCCTGGGCCTGCTGGCCACCGCGCTCATCCACCGTCACTTTATCGTGGACGCCGCGCTGGAGTTCCCCACCGGCAACGCCGCAGCTCAGACCCTACGCGCCACCGAGGCCGGCGGCAAGACCGGTAAGCAGCTCTTTGGCTCCATGGCCATCGCAGGCATCTACAGCGTGCTGCGCGACGCCCTGGGCGTGGTGCCCAGCATGCTGTGCACGCTCAACATCCCCGGCGTGACCTTTGCCATCTACAACTCGCCCATGCTGCTGTCCATCGGCTTCCTCGTGGGCTTCGCCCCCGTCGCCTTCTGGTTTGCCGGCGCGCTGCTGGGCAACTTTGGCATCATCGTTGGCGGCACCGCTACTGGCCTGTTCGATATTGTGACCGCGCAGGGTATCGTCAAATCCCTCGGTATGGGTCTTATGATGGGCTTTGGCGTCGCCGTCGTCCTTAAGGACATCCTGCCGCAGGTCGCCGGTATCGTCCGTGGCCTCGCCGCCGATAGCTCCACCGACACCGACGAGCAGTCGCTTATCTCGGGCTCGCTTAAGCTCGACGCCGGCATCATCGGCCTGGGCACCGCAGCCATCGCTGTGATCGTTGCCATCGCGCTCGACCTCGGTCCCGTCCCAGCCGTCATCGTCACGCTGTTCACCTTTGTCACCACCATCATGAGCGCACAGAGCTGCGGCCAGACGGGCATCGACCCCATGGAGATCTTTGGCCTCATCGTTATGCTCATCGTGGCTGCCTTCGCGCAGCTCGCGCAGGTTAAACTGTTCTTTATCGCCGGCATCGTGGCCGTAGCGTGCGGCCTTGCGGGCGACGTCATGAACGACTTTAAGGCCGGCGCCGTGCTGGGCACCAACCCGCGTGCACAGTGGGTCGGCCAGGCCATCGGCGGCATCGTGGGCGCCCTGGTCGCTGCCGCCGTCATGGTCGCGCTCGTAACCGCCTATGGTCCGGACGCCTTTGGACCCGACAAGAGCTTTGTGGCCGCGCAGGCAAGCGTCGTCGCCACCATGGTCTCGGGCATCCCGAGCGTGCCGTGGTTTGCGGGCGGCTTTATCGCCGGCATCGTCATGTACTGGCTCGGCATTCCGGCCATGATGATCGGCCTGGGCGTGTACCTGCCGTTCTACATGTCGCTCACGGCTTTCCTGGGCTCCTGCGTTAAGCTCGCCTACGACAAGTGGGCCGCTCACCGCGACGCCGAGGCCGGTCTTTCGGACGAGGAGAAGGCCGCCAAGGACGCCGCCTTCCAGGAGCAGGGGCTGGTTGTCGCCAGCGGCGTGCTCGGCGGCGAGTCCATCGTCGGCGTTATCCTGGCGTTTGTCTCCGTGGGCTTAAGCCTGCTGGGCTAAGCTGAGCAGCTGCTCGACAGCAACCATATTGCCTACGGCTTGCCCGGCCGGTAGCTTTCACGGCTGCTGACCGGGCTTCTTGATATCGAAACAAAGAAAGGCCGGCGCGCTGCGTTTAACAGCGCGCCAGCCTTATCGGTTAAGCTATCGAAGCGTTCCTGCTATGAACCGAAGTTCGTTGCAGAATCTACGCTCGAAACGCTACATCTGCTTGCGACGACGATCGCTCAGCGTCACACCAGCGGCCACGAGGGTGATACCGCCGATGACGAACACCTCGCCCGCAAGAGCGGAGTCATCGCCAGTCTGGGCGAGCGCGGCCGACGTGGCCTTCTTCTTGGCGACAGGAGCCTTTGCAGCAGCCTGTGCAACCTGAGGCTTGGCCTGCGGCTCAGCCTTGGGATGATACTTGTCGTACTCGGCCTGCGCGGCAGCCAGGGCATCCTTGGCATCGCCAAGCTCGGCAAGCGCGGCGGCATAGGCGTCGTTGGCATCGGACAGCTTGGCATCGGCATCGCTCAGAGCAGCCTTGAGACCAGCGGCGGCATCGACGGCAGCCTTATAGCGAGCGTAGGCAGCGTTCAGCTTGACCAGCTTCTCGTTGCCCGTCGTGCCCGCGGCAAGGGATGCCTTGTGGTCGACAGCCTCAAGATCGGCCTTGAGTGCCTCGTCGTTGGCAAGCTCTGCCTTGGCCTTGACGATATCGAGGTTCGCATCGACGACGGCTTCGTTGGCGGCCTCGAGCTGCTTCTGGGCATCGGCGACACTGGCCACGGCAGCGTCATAGGCGGTCTTGGCGTCGTCGACCGCCTTCTGAGCGCCGGCGAAGCGCTCGAAGGCCTTGTTTGCACCGGCCAGCTCGTCCTCGGCAGCCTTGACCTTCGCCTGTGCGTCGGACAGGGCCTGCGTCTTGGCGGCAACTGCCTGCTTGGCGTCCGAAAGAGCGGTCGCGGCCTGGACATCTGCGGCCTGGGCCTTGTCTACACCAGCCTGGGCGGCATCGTCGGCCTTCTTTGCCTCGTCAAGCGAGCCCTGCTTATTCGCAAGGTCCGCCTGGGCGGCATCGCGCTTGGCGGCAAGGTCCTTGACCGAAGCGGTAGCGTTGCCATACGCCTCGTTGGCCTGTTCGGACTTTGCCTTGGCGGCATCGCGGGCGCTGCGAGCCTTCGCCTTGTGAGCAGCGGCCTCGGCTGCCTTCGTCTTGCTGTCAGCAAGCGTGGCGTTTGCCTTATCGAGAGCTGCCTGGGCAGTAGCGGCCTTGCTCTTGGCTGCATCGAGGTTCTGCTTGAGGGACTCGATGTCGATTCCGCCGAGCGCGTCCTTCGCGGCGTCGTATGCCGTCTTCGCGGCGGCGGTGCCGGACTTAGCCTTCTCGTACTCACCCTTGGCGGTGTTCATGTTCACATCGGCTGCGGTGAAAGCGTCCTGGGCGGCATCCTGCCCGTTTACAGCTGCGAAGTAAGCTTCCCTAGTAGTTCCAAAGTTCTTCTGTGCCTCGGCGAGCTTTGCCTGAAGCTCCTTGAGCTGCGCCTTCTGCTCCTGCGTGCCGCCTGCATTGTAGGCGGAATCGATGTAGTCGTTCAGGAGCTTCTTGAACTCGGAGACAGTGAAATCCTTCTGCCCCGTGCTCCCGCTATAGTCGAAAACGGTTACCTCGGAATCGGTATTCTTACCGCTACCGGTCGCGATGCCGATAGCCTTCGCGCCGGCATCGATGATGTTTAGATAGTGCCCGCACTCATGGTAGATGCTGTTGTAGTGCTGGTAGATATAGTAGGAATCATATCGATGGCTTCCAAGTGCGTCACCATACTGCTCGACGTACTTATCGAACGCCTTTTTCTCCTGGGTGTAGAGACCGGTATATGGCCAGCCAAGCGTATCCTCGGTCTCGCCTCCGGTGTATGCCCCGCCGCCGCCTGCAAGATTCTCACCTTGATCGAAATAGCAGTTCGAGTGTCCCCAGATGTTCGATGAATATGATGTATTGAGGGCGGCTGCCGCAGTCATGCGGAGGCTGACGCTAAGCTCAGACTGGCCGTTCGCCTTGCGGAGGTTGTTCTGGGTATCGAGGTAGGTCAGGGCGTTACGCATCTGCTCCAAGGAGAGCGGATTGGTGTCGCGAGACATGTCCTGATCGACGTACTTGTCATACCAGTCCTGTTTCTCTGTCGTCCCCATGAGCATCGACGCGGCGGTACTTGCATTTGACTTCTGCTGGGCGGTGAAATCGCTGCTGTTGCTGATGTAGGCCATAAAGCCGAGCATGCCCTTATTGATGACTTCCTGGTCAACGGTCATGTTGGACTTTAGGTCTGCAATCTGCTGCTCAAGAGCCTCAACCTGGGCATTAGCAGCGCCATAAGCCTTTTCCGCGGCGTTCGAAGCGGCGCAGGCTGCCTCCCACTCGCTGCGCTTCTGCTTGCGAACTTCGACAAGCTTATCGTACTCAGCCTTCTTGTCGGCCTCGGTCTGCTGGGCCTGCTCGTATGCCGTCTTCGCGGCGTCACGCTTACTGGCCGCGTCCTTGTACTCCTTGTTTGCCGCATCGTATGCAGACTGGGCAGATGCCACAGCAGCGTTGGCGGCGTTGGCCTTCTCCTGCACGGCAGCGACGGCAGCCTGGGCCGCCTGCAGGTTCGCCTGGGCGGTAGCGTCGGCATCCGTCGCGGCATTGAGCTCCGCCTGCGCGGTCTTGAGCTCACCAGCAGCAGCGATCTTGGCGGCCTCAAGCGCACTCAGGTCAACACCCGTACCCGAGACGGCAGCATCGAGCGCGGCCTGCGCCTGGTTGAACTTCTGCTGGGCGTTATCGCGCGCGGTGGTTGCGGCTGCGAGAGCAGCGGCAGTCTCCTGCTTCTTGGCCTGGGCGGAAGTCAGAGCGGCCTCAGTGTCCTTCTTTTCCTGCTGAGCGCTGGCCTCGGCAGCCTTGGCCTGGTCCAGATTGGCCTGTGCAGTAGCAACGGCCTTATTGGCGTCATCGAGCTTTGCCTGCGCGTCCTCGACGGCCTTCTTGGCGGCCTCGTACTCGTCCATACCCATGGCCTCGAGCTTGGCCTGGGCATCGTCGAGGGCCTTCTTGGCCTCATCCTGCTTTGCCTTGGCGTCCTTGAGCGCCTGGGTCTTATCCTCGACACTCTTGTTGGCTTGATCGAGCTGATCGTTCAGGTCGCCCAGCTTCTTCTGCTGCTGCTCGGTCTTTTCGACGGCGGCTTTGAGCTCGTCAATCTTCTCCTGGAGCGCGGCGACTTCTGCTGCGTTCTGCTCGATTTCGTTGTCGCTCACAGCCTGCGAGGCCTGATTCTTTTGCTGCTGCGCCTGCTTTTGAGACTGGCCCGCCGCATCGGCGTTCTTCTGGGCGGCATCGTAGGCGGCTTGAGCGTCCTTGAGCTGCTTTGCCGACTCCTCGGCCAACTGGGCAGCCGTCTTTACGACCGCTTGGTTACCGGCGGCAACGGTGTTCTCTACAGAACTACCCCCCCCCTGAACAGAATCGCCGTTATCGGTTGACGGTGCGGCGATTGCCGCCAGCGGCGATATGAGCGGCTGAGCGATGAGGCCCGCCGTCAAAACGGTTGCGACGGCGCGGTTAGCAACGCCCTTGACGTTGACAGTCTTGGCCCGAGGCTCAAAGTGTTGTGGACTGTAGTTTGCCATGGCTTTCTCCCTTTGACACGGATGTATCCATACGTATCAAACGGTAGCTGTCGATTTTTGAATTCTGTTGCGCAACATTGGTCACCGGCGGATTTTTTGAAATTCGCGCTCTCGTGCTTCACAATTTCGTCACATTTGAAGGAGCTGGTGCATCATATTTTCGCGGGATGGAATTGAGCCTGTGATTTGCATTTGCTCCCGCGTCATCCGCCCTATCGGATTCCGCATCCAACAGACACCCCGCCCGCCACGGTGTAAAGTTAAGACAACGGGCGCGTTGCGCGGACCGCGCTGGAACGAGGTGGACATGGAACTCGACAAACAACAGATCAAGCGACTACGCGAACGCCATCACCGGCGCCACGGCATCCGCCCTGCTCATAGCGAGGCCATGGAGAACGCCACCCGCTTCCTAAAGCGCGCATTCAACATTCGCGAGGGTCGCGCGCCCTACCACGTAATCCGCAAGCGCTTTGTAAACGGGGCGCGCCTAACCGGCTCTCACCTGTGCATCCTCATCATCGCCATGCTCATCGCAAGCATCGGCCTCGATATCGACTCGGACATCGCCATCGTGGGCGCCATGCTCATCTGCCCGCTCATGGGCTCGGTTCTTGCCATGGCATATGGCATTGCCACGCTCGACCGCGAGATCACCGTCGAGGCCATTGCCAGCCTCGCACTGCAGATGGTCTTTTGCCTGGTCACGTCCACGCTGTATTTTAAGCTCTCGCCCCTTGGCACCACCACGGCCGCCATCATCGACAACTCGACACCCACCATATGGGACCTTGCCGTCGCGCTCGCGGGCGGCTTTGCGGGCGGGCTGGGCAACTCGCGCGACCAGGAACCCGCCACGCTCATCGCCGGCGTGGCCGTAGCGACCGCGCTCATGCCGCCCCTGTGCGCGGCGGGCTACGGCATCGCCATCGCAAGCGGGTCGCTGTTTCTCTCGGCGCTTTATGAGTTTGGCATCAACGTGGTCTTTATCGCACTCGCGGCCGAAGCCGTATTACTTATCTTGCGCGTGCCGCTCAAGCGCGACCTCAACGGCGACGGCATTGTAACCGCCGAAGAAGATGCCGAGGTCGACGAGCTATCGCGCAAGGTGCGCCGCCGCATCATCGTGGGTACGGTAGTCTTTGCCATCCCCTGCATCGTTATGACGGCGGGGTCTATTGGCTCGGCGCAGACCGGCGTGCAGGACGGCTACGGTGTCACCGAAACTACGCGCGAACTTGCCGCGGTGCTGCCGGGCTTTAAGGATTACACCGTCGCCGTCGAGACCTCGGCTACCGAAGGCGAGGAGGAGGGCGTCGTCGAGCGTGAGATTGTCGCCCATGTGACGACAGGCGAGGCGCTTGGGGCACACGACCGCCGCGTTGCCCGCAAGCTCATCGACCTCAACGTGCCCGAACTCGATCGCGTGGAGTTTGATGTGGAGTAATGCGGAGCATGGGATGGCTCCCGCGCACAGGCGCAAGTCGCGGCGAGGCTCAGACGCGACGCAGGCACATGCAAAAAGCGGGACGTAGTTCACGTCCGCGCCCCGCTCGCTGTTTTATTGCCGTGAATCAGACGTCCGCATCGACATCGCCAGACTCCACCGTAAACGCCGGATCGGTGCTCACAAGATAAAATCGGGTCACCTCAGTATTTCTAATTAGGTAAATCTGCCCCTGATTGCGTCGGCGCGATATATACGCCACGTGGACCGTACCGAATTCTTCGCCGTTTTCCTTCTTTAATATCAGGATGTTAGGGTCATCCGTACGCTTAAACTGCCCGTCAACGCAGCTGCCGTCTTTGTCGACCAGTTGCCACCGATGGTTATCCTCTTCAAGAAAGGCCAGGGTTTCCCGACTCGTTTTGTCATCCCGATAGTAACCGTCAATGGCAAACCCTTCGGAAGCGCATTCCTGCATATAGGACGTTTCTCGACTTATAGCAAACAGCCCTGTAGCGCCCAGGAGCACAGCCAGGCAGACCACTGCAAGGGTTATCGAAATAGCACGGCGACCCATGTTGGCCCAATCAATAGTTGTTCAACGGAGCGCGAAACATACCTGGAACCTCCGATATCAGGGGGAACGTCGCCAGCAAGCTGGCGACAACTATATGTTTCTGATATCAAACCATATGGCTACCACTCACGGAGGGGGCATCGGCGAACGGCGTGTTTTCATACTCCATTGGTCAAACCTAAGCACAGTGCTACAGCTCGTACTTGTACACGCGGTAGATGTACTTTTCGGCTTCCATCTCGTAGGTGGCGATGGGTAGACCGTAGCGATCGTCTCGTCGTTTGGCAGATAGGTCACACTGTGCTGGCCTGCGTTGAGCGAAAAATCGCCTTGGGCCTGCAGTAACTTGTCCTCAAAGCCCGAGCCGGCCCAAAAATCGGGTGAGCCCACGGAAGGCTGTAGCAAGGTCATTTGCGCAACATGTGTCCAACAAAAACGGGTGGCAGCCGCTACGGCTACCACCCGTTTGCCTCATATCTAGCCCAAAGCAGGCCAACTACTTCTTAATGCCGCGTCCCAGGCGCTTGGCGACCGATGCAACGGCCTCCTCGCTGGCCGGCCCGCAGCTCACGCAGCCGTCGTGGGCACGCATCTGGCCGGTGACCTCGTCCATCGCGAGCGGCGCCACCTTCTCGAGCTTAAAGCCTTTACCGGCGCGCATGTTTTCCTTGGCCACGCTAATCATGAGCTTAATGCGGTTGAGCTGGTTGACCTCGGATGCACCGGGGTCGTAGTCCACCGCGACGATGTTGCTCTCGGGATGTTGGCGGCGCAGCTCCTTGATCACGGCCTTGCCCACCACGTGGTTGGGCAGGCACGCGAAGGGCTGCGTGCAGATGATGTTGGGCGCACCGTGATCGATCAGGTCGAGCATCTCGGCCGTGAGCAGCCAGCCTTCGCCCATGTTGTTGCACACCGAAAGCACCGTGCGGGCCTTGTCGGCCATGGTGCCGATGCGCTCGGGTGCCTCGAAGCGGCGGGACTTTTCGAGCATCTCCTCCACCGGCGTACGCATCCAGTCCACGAGCTTGATGAGCGCCTGCATACCAGCGCGCGTAGTGGCAGAGCTTCCCAGCTCGTCCTTCTGCAGCTCGGCGTTGCTCATGGAGTACAGGAAGAAGTCGAGCAGGCCCGGCACCACGGCCTCACAGCCCTCGCGCTCGATAACGTCGACCACGTGGTTGTTGGCCGTGGGATGGAACTTGACCAGGATCTCGCCGACCACGCCCACGCGCGGCTTGGTGCCCACGCCCACGCGCGGCTTGGTGCCCTCGCCCGCAAGCGGCATGGTGTCGAACGCGCGGATGGCCTCGCGGCACAGCTTGGTGTAGTTGTGGCGGTTGAACTTGGGCGCCAGTTTGCGGGCGCGCGCCATGTACTCCTCGTAGAGCGCGTTGGCGGCGCCGGGCGTGGCCTCGTACGGGCGGCAGCGGTAGAGCATCTGCATCATCACGTCGCCAAAGAGCACCGCGTAGACCGCCTGCTTGAGCAGCGCCGGCGTAATCTTAAAGCCAGGGTTGTCCTCGCCGAGCGCCACGGCCGAAAGCGAGATCACCGGGATCTCGGGGTGGCCGCTCTCGCGCAGGGCCTTGCGAATGAGCGCGATGTAGTTGGTGGCACGGCAGCCACCGCCGGTCTGGCTGATAACCACGGCCGTCTTAGACAGGTCGTACCGACCGCTCTCGATGGCCTCCATGATCTGGCCCGTCACCAGGATCGACGGATAGCAGATGTCATTGTTCACATAGCGCAGACCGGCCTCGACGGCATCGTGATCAGTCGAGGGCAGCAGCTCCAGGTTGTAGCCGGCACCACGGAACACCTCTTTGACCAGGTCAAAGTGGATCGGCGCCATCTGTGGGCACAGGATGGTGTAGCCCTCCTCGCGCATCTGCTCGGTAAAGGGCACCTTGGGCCACGCGGTCGAAGCGCTCTCGCGCTGAGCCTCAAACGTGTACTTGCGGCTCGCGAACGCGGGGGCATCCGTGGAGGGCGCCACCGGCGCGGCATCGCCCTGCTCGTAGGCCTCGCCCGCGGCCGTGGCCTCGGCCAAGCGCTCGGCCTCCTGGTCCTTAAGCGCTGCCATGAGCGAGCGGATGCGGATGCGCGCGGCACCCAAGTTGGATACCTCGTCGATCTTGAGCACGGTGTAGATCTTGCCGCTGGCCTCCAGGATCTCCTGCACCTGATCAGTGGTCAGAGCGTCCAGGCCGCAGCCGAAAGAGTTGAGCTGGATTAGGTCCAGATCGTTGCGCATCGTCACAAAACGGGCGACGGCGTACAGGCGGCTGTGATACATCCACTGGTCGACGACACGAATCGGACGCTCAGGCTTTACCAGATGCGCGAGCGAATCCTCGGTAAAGACCGCAAAGCCAAAGCTCGAAATAAGCTCGGGCAGGGCGTGGTTGATCTCGGGGTCGTTGTGGTAGGGACGACCGGCGAGCACAATGCCATGGCCACCGTGGTCCTCGACCCACTTAAGAGCTTCCTCGCCCATGGTCTGGATATCCTCGTGGAAGCGCGCGTCTGCCTCGTAGGCGGCGTTGACGGCGGCATCGACCTCGGAGCGCGTGATTTTAGGACCGCGCACGCGACCGCGACCGGCCTCAGCATCGGCCACGCGGTCGACGGCGAGCACCTGGTACAGGCGGCGCTTGAGCTCGGTCTTGTCGTGATAGGGCACAAACGGATACAGGAACTCGATGTTCTGCTCGCGGATCTCGTCGATATTGAGCGCCAGCGCCGTGGGATAGCTCATGACGATGGGGCAGTTGTAGCAGTTGCCAGCCGTCGGATCCTCCTTGCGCTCCCAGCGCACGCACGGCATCCAGATAAAGTCGACATCACGATCGATGAGGTTCATCACGTGGCCGTGGCTCATCTTTGCCGGGTAGCACACGCTCTCGGACGGCATGGACTCGATGCCCGCCTGGTAGGTCTTCTTGCTCGACTGGTCGGACAGCTGCACGCTAAAGCCCAGGCGCGTAAAGAACGCGTGCCAGAAGGGGTAGTTCTCGTACATGTTGAGTGCGCGCGGGATACCGACGGTGCCGCGCGGGGCCTCGTCGGGGCTCAGCACCTCGCGATTAAAGAGCAGCTCGTTTTTCTTTTTGAAGAGGTTAGGGGCCTCGGTCTTCTGCTTTTTGTGGCCGGGATCTGCTACCTAGCGGTTGCCGGTAATGAAGCGCCTACCGCCGCCGAAGTCGTTGACGGTGAGCTGACAGTTGTTGGAGCAACGACCGCAGCGGACGTGTTTTTGCGTCACGGTGAGGTGCGCGATGTCCTCGGCCGAAAGGATGGTCGAAGTGCCGTCGGCGCCGGCGCGGTCGCGGGCGAGCAAGGCCGCACCATAGGCGCCCATGCAGCCGGCGATGTCGGGACGCACGGCGTGAACGCCAGTGAGCTGCTCAAACGCACGCAGTGTGGCGTCGGACATAAAGGTGCCGCCCTGAACGATCACCTGGCTGCCGATCTCCTTGGGGTCGCGCAGCTTAATGACCTTGAACAGGGCATTCTTGATGACGGAATAGGACAGGCCGGCCGCGATGTCGCCCACCGTAGCGCCTTCCTTTTGCGCCTGCTTGACGCGCGAGTTCATAAAGACCGTGCAGCGGCTGCCCAGGTCGACCGGGGCCTTGGCATGGATGGCGGCATCGGCGAACGCGCGCACGTCCATGTTCATAGAGACGGCGAAGCTCTCGATAAAGCTACCGCAACCCGACGAGCAGGCCTCGTTGAGCATGATGTGCTCGATAACGCCGTCCTTGACGCGCAGGCACTTCATGTCCTGGCCGCCGATGTCCAGAATGAACTCGACGCCGGGCAGGAACGCCTTGGCGCCGCGCAGGTGCGCGACGGTCTCGATCTCGCCGGAGTCGGCCTTAAGGGCCTCGATGAGCAGCGCCTCGCCGTAGCCCGTAGTGGTCACGTGGCCGATGGTGCAACCGGCGGGGATGTGGTTGTAGAAATCGGCCATGATGACCTTGGCCGTGCCCAGGATGTCGCCGTTGTTGTTACCGTACCAGGTGTGCAACAGCTGGCCGTCCTCGCCCACGAGCGCGGCCTTCATGGTGGTGGAGCCGGCGTCGATGCCGATGAACACGCGGCCGGTGTAGCCGTCGAGCTTGCCCTTGGGGACGACTTCCTGGTCGTGGCGGGTCTTGAACTCGGCAAAGTCCTCGTCGGTGGCAAAGAGCGGATCCAGACGCTCGACCTCGGCACCCTGCGTGTCACCCAGGCTGTCGATAGCCTCGATGAGCTGCGGGAACGTGCTGAGCTTGTTGGACTCGTGCGCCATGGCGGCGCCGCTCGCCACAAACAGGTGAGCGTTTTGGGGCACGATACGGTGTTCCTCGTCCAGGTTGAGCGTGAGGTAGAAGCGGTGGCGCAGCTCGGAGAGGTACTGCAGCGGGCCGCCCAGGAAGGCGACGTTGCCGCGGATGGGACGGCCGCACGCCAGACCCGAGATGGTCTGGGTCACGACGGCCTGGAAGATGGAGGCAGCCACGTCCTCGGGGCGGGCGCCCTCATTGAGCAGCGGCTGGACGTCGGTCTTGGCAAAAACGCCGCAGCGGCTGGCGATGGGATAGATGGTGGTGGCGTTGGCCGCGAGCTCGTTAAGGCCGCTGGCGTCGGTGTGCAGCAGAGTGGCCATCTGGTCGATGAACGCGCCCGTGCCGCCGGCGCAGGTACCGTTCATGCGCTGCTCGATGCCGTTGTCGAAGTAGATGATCTTGGCGTCTTCGCCGCCCAGCTCGATGGCGACATCGGTGGCCGGGATAAGAGTCTCGACGGCACGCTTGCTGGCGATGACCTCCTGGACAAACTCCAGGTCGAGCCACTGGGACAGCAGAAGGCCGCCCGAGCCGGTGATGGCGCAGGTCATCTGGACCGTCGGCAGCACGGTCGCAGCGCCCTCGAACAGGTCGCGGGCGCAGGCACGGACGTCGGTGTGGTGGCGCTGGTACTTGGCGTAGACGATCTGGTTGTCGTCGTTGAGCACAGCAAGCTTAACGGTAGTGGAGCCCACGTCGATGCCCAGGTGCAGGTTGCCGTGGGCGTTGTCGGGGTTGAAGATTGCGCCTTCGGGGGCGTGGGCGGCGGCTACGGGCTCAGCGGCGGTGGCGGGCTCGCTGACGACGGACGTCTCCCCTGCCACGTTCTTGGCATCGGCAACTGCCTCGGCAACTTTCTCGGCAGCCGCGGTCGCGGCCTTCTGCGCGGCGTCCACCACGGCGGGCGCGGCCTCGCGTGCGGCAGCGACCACACGGTCTTTAATGCCCTCGACGAGTTTGCTCATTGTCTCTCCTCTTAGTTGTTGGACTCGACGGTTGCGGTGGTGTCGACCGCGTCCTCGAGCTGCAGGTTCAATAGCTTCATGCCGTATTCCGGCACGTTGATATCGATGGGTTGGCCATACAGGTCGCCGGGGCGCACAAAGGCGATAACCGTCATAATGCGCGCCATGGTCTCGGGCGATTCGGTGAGCCCACGCTCAAACCAACGCTGAATCAGGCCGACCTCGGCACTCACGACGTAGGTAACGTAGTAGTCGAAGAACGTGCCCAGCGCCAAGCCCAAAATGCCCGTCTGTGCACGCGGCACCACGGCCTCGCGTGCGGTATCGATGATCTTTTTAATAAAGGCGGGGTCGCCGCCCGGGCCCAGCAGGGCCCCGATAAGGTCGCGATTGGCCGCAAGATAGCGCAGCAGCTCAACCGAACCGGGTGCCGGCTCAAGATCATCGATGTTGTGATAGAGGTCGGGCAGCTGAGCTGCGGTGATGAGCTCAATGCGCTCACGGATCTCGGCCAGCAAGCCGTCCTCGATTTGATTGATAAAGTCGGGAATATCGCGGTAGTGCGAATAGAACGTGCGGCGCGTAAGGCCAGCGCGCTCGGTGAGCGACGCGACATTAATGCGCGAAAGGTCGCCGCTTTCGGCAAGCTCGCTGGCAAGTGCCTGGCGAAGGGCACGCTGCGAGCGAAGGGACCGGCGGTCGCATTTCTCGAGCTGGGACAAGCGTCCTCCTTGTTACTCAGCCTGTGCGCTATTGCACAGTGCGAGTATTATTGCACACCGTGTGCATCAACACGTAAAGGCAATATTTGGGATGTGACGAAGGGGCAGTCCTTTTGTCGCATTCAGCGACCGCCTAGGTTGTGCCAGTTGTGCCTGGCTTTTGGAGCGGCATTGCCGATTGTTCAAAATGTCATTCGTGGGTAGAATAGTGTCGACGGCAGCCCAAGTTCTGGAAAGCTGGGCAGCGCCGTTGCTTGGATTAAGGGGTCAACGCCTTAGCGGCGGCGACCCCTTTTACGTTGCTTCGAACGTTGCTTGAGTGCCTCGGAAAGCCCGACGAGCGCCGTGGAGAACGAGACCAAAGCGGTCAGAAGTCTCACGAAATCAATCAGATCGGTCATGGGCATCACCTCCCATCAGATGGAGGGCGTTGCCCGGCACATGGAACTGCCGTCAACGATACCGATTCTATCAAAGCGCAGTTAGATATGCGAATGTTTGTTCGTATTTCAAGAGACCAGCGTCACCTGTGACAAAGGGGCTGTCCCTTTGTCACATTATTCGATTACGGTGCAGGAATTCTGCTTGTGCATGGTGGCAAGCATGTGTTTGGGAACGGCGTGGGCCATGCAGCTACCGATAGTCGCGCTCGCGGCGGCCTTGGCCGCGTCACTGCCGTTTTTGGTCGCGTAGCTATGGCGGAAGCGTTTGAGCATGGCAATGTCGTTGCCGCCGTCTCCGTAAACCGCGACCTCGTCCTCGGCAATGCCGTAGTAGCCCGCCAGCCAGGCCACACTCTCGCCCTTGTTGCACGCCACGTCCGTGATCTCGAACATCACCGGATCAAACGGCGCGTTGACCACACGGTCCGAGCGCTCGGCCAAATACGCCTTAAGGTCGCGCTCCAGCTCGGGCGAGGTCACGCGGCAGTTGATCTTACACACATCGTGGCGCAGGATGTCGCCGATTGACTGATCGAAATACTGCTCCTCGTGATACCCGCCACGTGCACGCATACCGCGCATCACGATGCGCTTGATAGGGCTGTCCTTCTTAAAGCCCGCCTGGTGCATCTCGAACGAACCGCTCGAGAACATGCCGTCGGGCGTGGAGCAGTCAAAACAGATATCCGGAAACTCCTTGAGCAGCTCCTCGGTAATCTGCGAGTCGATGGTCCAGGTCCTGAGCACCTCGCCATGGCTGTCGCGCACGATGGACCCATTGGAGCAGCAGGCGTCGAGTGCCAGGCCCGTAAAGCCATGCTCGCCAATCGGCAGCGTCGAGCGCCCGGTCGCGGGAACCACATGCAGGCCAGCCTCGGTCAGCTCGCGAATGGCACGGCGGATGGTCCCATCTGCCTCGTGCAGGGCGTTCAGCAGCGTTCCGTCTAAGTCACTCGCAAACATCTTGATCATGGATACGCCTCTCCTTCGTCTGCACGATATTGTAGACGAAGGAGAGGCATGCCTAAACAATGCCGTCCCGGCGCGGCGTGCCACTGTCTCCACAAATTCACGGTCCCCCAGCGCCTTAAGACATTCGCCATAAGCAACTTTTCAGCCGATTAAACAGCGCCGTCGTCGACGTCAGCACCGCCAACATGCCTGCGAATACAATCGCCGGAGCCCATCGATCATATGCAAGCCCGTAAACCAATTGGCCAATAGGCGTTGCACAGGAAAGTGTCATATAAACGAGTGCCAGCACTTTTCCGCAGAGTTCCTTTGGCGCTGACCGCTGAACAAATGAAACGATTCCGACCGATGCAATGCTTGCCCACGCCATGACCCATGCCGAGCCGGCCGCAAGCGCGGCAAACGCTAATTCATCAGGACCGCTCAGTAGCGTGACAATAATCGGTACGACTCCAAAACAAATCATCGCGACATATCGACATATGCCCTTGAAGGAAAAACGATGCGGCCAAATACCGACCAAACCACTGCCGACAAAACCACCTAAGCCCATAGCCACCTCAATAATCCCAACAAAGGATGACTGCATTCCGAGATGCTTTGCAACAATAACGGGAGCACCAATCGTTAACCCAACTAACGCAAGGTTCAAAATAGCCGCAAGCAAAAACACAACGAGCAATGATGCGTTTTGAAACAGGTACCGAATCGACTCCCGAAAATCGCTTCGGCATGTCGAGCAAGTCGTACTGTCCCCTGTCATTCCAGATGAGGCATTTTGCTTGAGTGCGCCCCCGAACAGTAGGGCTGACATCGCAAACGTCAACGCCGCGGTTTCGCATAGAGCATCGATACCAAAGCACCCATAGACTGCCGTCCCGACTACAGGCCCCAAGATATTGCTCGCCATGGTTATCTGCGAGACCAACGCAGTGGCACGCTCAACCTTTTCTGGGCCCGTCATGCGCACCGTCTCAATTTGAAGCATCGGCTTCAGCAGCGATTGGATGCCATATTGGACGCAAAGCATTGCTGCCACGACAACCGCAAGAGGCAGCGAACACTTCATGGGGATAAACAGCAGTGATGCAGCCATCAGAACAATGCCGAGTACCACAAGAACCCCGCGATGTCTTCCCCGATCCGCCAAAATCCCGCCAACCGGAGTCGCGAGCACGCCTGGTATGAACGCTATCGCCGCGACGGCGCCATATAACGTTGACGAACCGCTGCAATCGAACAAGTAGAGCGGACACGCAAAGCACAGTGCTAACAACATTGAATACGCACACAGCTGTGCAACAAGAAGGCCAAATAGTCTGATAGATCGCACTGTTTTTGGCGCCAACGAAACGCTAATTCTTCGCATCCCAACCATAAGCCTGCCCCCAAATACATACCGATAGTATGTATTTAATGACTTGAAAAGGGCAGCCGTAGCTACCCTCACAAATCAATTACATACCGTTGGTATCTATATTACCACCCGGCACGGTTCCATACGTCCCAAATCTGGGCCGTTGTCTGGAGCACTTCATTACCCAAATCAAGCCCCACCGCGGCCGCCATCTGCGCCAAGCATTGCGCGCGAGCGAGCATTCGGTCCTTGGATTCAAGTGGACGGAACAATGGCAGCAGCCAAAGATTCGCCAACAACGATACGGCCTCCGCCGCTTCGCGCGGCCATTCGCACGCAATGGAGCCGTCGGCGATGCCCTCCTCGATCACTGGCAAGAGACAACCATCGGCCGACTCGTCAAACGAGCCCTGGTACTGCATCGCCAGTAGACGCGAACTTTTTGCCGGATCCGCCGCAGGATGTATGCGTGCCCATAGCTCAATTTGTGGAACGACGGACTCGGGCGCATACAGCCGCTTGAGCTTTTGGGCTCCAGTCATATTGCCAGCACCGAGTGTCGCGCGGCGACGCTCAACAACGGGAGCCATCGCCCGATCAAATGCAGCGTTGAAAATCTCTTCTTTACTTTTGAAATGATGGTAGATGGCACCTTTGGTCATCCCATCGAGATGGTCGACGATATCTTGGATGCTCGTTCCCTCATAGCCCTGTGCACAGAAAAGTTGCAGTGCCGCATCGAGAATCTTCGCGACCGTCTCTTCAGGATATTTATTGCGACCCATAATCATTCCATCCGCAATGCAAGTCTTGTGCTTCACTGCACTATTTTAACGTTGAGGATGGCAGACGGTCGGCCCTACACCGCGGCGGGGCCGTGTTCGCCGGTACGGATGCGGATGACTTCCTCGACCGGCTCGACCCAGATCTTGCCATCGCCGACGGCTCCGGTGCGAGCGGCGTTGCAGATGATGTCGACAATGCCATCGACGTGCTCATCGGCGCAGATAAGGGTGAACTGCACCTTAGGGATCGTATTGACAAGCAACTCGTTGCCGCGCACGTATTCCTTCCAGCCATGCTGCGCGCCGCAGCCCTGCACCTGGTTGATAGTCATACCGCGAACATCAGCAGCAAACAGCGCATCTTTAAGAACCTCAAGCTTCTCGGCACGAACAATCGCCGTAATCTTCTTCATAGTGAATTCCTCTCAATAATCAACGTATCCCTTTACATGAGACGCGGGTTTCCCAGGTACCGCAAACCAACCTCAGAAATCAAAAAGTTCAACTGACTGGTCTTAGCAGGTTTCCCAAGTGCCGCAGATTGCCGTGAAAGAGGAGCGAAGCGTACTTAAGTACGTGAGCGACGATTGAACGGCAAGGTGCGGTGCTTGGGGAAGCTGCTAATCGAGTCCGGAGAACGAGGGATATGCGCTCTCGCCGTGTTGACTCGCGTCCAGGCCCAGCGCCTCGTCGGCCTCGTCCACGCGCAGGCTGCCGTGGAACAGCGCCTTGACCACCGCGGCGATCACCAAGTCGAGCACCAGTACAATAGCGACCGTCACCACGATGCCCAAAATCTGCGAGACGAGCAGCGACACGTCGCCCGTGTAGAACAGGCCACCCTTACCGGTCCACGAGAGCTCCGGCACGCAGAACAGGCCCGTAAGCACGCCGCCCAAGATGCCGCCGATGCCGTGGCAGCCAAACGCATCGAGTGCATCGTCGTAGCCGAACTTGGTCTTGAGATGGCTGATGGCCAAGTAGCAGACGGGCGAGACGATCAGGCCCATGACCAGCGCCGCCCACGGCTCGACAAAGCCCGCACCCGGCGTGACCACCACAAGGCCCGCAACCAGACCGGTGCTGGCGCCCACCAGCGTGGGGCGGCCGGTATGCACGCGCTCGACGGCAAGCCACGAGACCATGCCCGCCGCGCTGGCCGTCACGGTGTTGAGGATGGCGAGTGCCGCAACGGCGTCGGCCTTAAACTCGCTGCCGCCGTTAAAGCCAAACCAGCCAAACCAAAGCAGGCCGGCGCCCAGCGCCACAAACGGCACGTTATGCGGACGGTAGCTCACCATGCCAAAGCCGCGACGACGGCCGAGCATTAAGCAGAGAATCAGGCCCGTCAGACCGGACGAAATGTGTACCACGTCGCCGCCGGCAAAGTCGAGCGCGCCGATCATGTCACCGATAAAGGAGCCATCGCCGCCCCAAACCATGTGGGCGAGCGGCGCATAGACCACAAGCAGCCAAATGCCCAGGAAGGCCGTCATGGCACCAAACTTAACGCGGCCGGCCAGGCTGCCCGTGACGATAGCAGCCGTGATCATGGCAAACGCCATTTGGAAGGCGATGTTGATAATCTGAGGGCAGACGGCACCGTCCGCAGCATTGTCCTCGGCCGCCTGCAGCACCTGGTTGAGCACCGGCAGGCACAGCAGCTGGTCAAAGCCTCCAATAAACGGGCTCGAACCGTCGCCGCCGTAGGCCAGCGACCAGCCGGCAACAATCCACAGCACACCAACCAGACCAATGGCGCCAAAGCACATGAGCATAGTGTTGATGACATTTTTGCGCCTGGACAGGCCGCCATAGAAAAACGCCAGACCCGGTGTCATTAAAAACACGAGCATGGTGCAGATGAGCATAAACGTTGTCGATCCCGTATCGTACATTCGCTCCCCCTTGGTCGCATGGACGTTGTCGGCGCCCATAATGCGGCCGAGGGGCAACTGGTGTAGACCAGATACGGCGTTGTTAAACGCTGCGTTGTCGAATGGAAACGGTGCCGCAATCTTGGAAACGGCGCGGCAACGAGCGCGAAACGAACGGGAAATGCGCGAGCAAGGGAGCCGTGGGCGCGCCCGTCCCGGCTAGCGCCGAAACAGTTCGTGGGCGCGGTCGCGGAGATTAGTTGCTCGAATGACACCTTCGTAGCGATTAATGCGCAGACGCGGGAAGGCGTTAAAGAAGCGTAGGTCGCGGCGGCTGAGTGACACGCTCGGCACCGGACGGCCCATGCGCTTGCCGGCAAGGCGACGACTGAGCGACGGACGCGACATACTCGGCGCGGCATCGGCCACGCGGCGGGCGGCAAGCGCCAGGCCGCGAGCACCATCTGCGATAAACGTCGGCATCGAAGCCTTCTCACGAAGGGCATCGAGCGTCGCGTCGCCCAGCTCGGCCAGCCAAGCGTTAACGGCACGGCTACGGATGTGCGTCTGTGCCACCGAGTCAATCGTCGAATCGGGAATACGCTCGAGCATTGAGTCCGAGGCAT
Organism: uncultured Collinsella sp.; assembly: GCA_902496775.1. Classification (GTDB taxonomy): domain Bacteria; phylum Actinomycetota; class Coriobacteriia; order Coriobacteriales; family Coriobacteriaceae; genus Collinsella. The sequence goes on along the minus strand of CABVCF010000004.1, from coordinate 10,936 downwards.
CGGCAAGCGACTCGTTGATGCGGTCGGCAAGGTCGGCTCGGACGCGCTCCAGCTGATCGGACAGACGCCGCCAGCTCGCCAACGAGCACGCCGCGTCGACCATCATCGCGACCGCGACGATAAAGGCGGACAGTCGCACAATCAGCACCGGCAGATGGCCAAGCAGCCCCATCAATGCCGGCTCCACTAAACGGCAAACACACAACGCACCCAAGCCAAACGCGCAGGCCCAGTACAGACAGATGCGTCCGTGCAAGTTAAACGGCAGGTGCGAGTAATCCCAAAAGCGAGCGCCCGTTGTTTTTTCCAACAGCACGCCCACGCTGTACTCAATCACGCTGCATACGAGCGCTGCAGCGACAAACTGGCTCGAGGCATCCGGAATCCCGCGCAACAGCAACCAGCAGGCAATGCCGCCCACACCATAGATAGGACAACACGGCCCCAGCAAAAAGCCACTGTTGGCAAATCGTCCGTGATTGAGCATGGCGCATACTGTCGACTCCCATGCCCAACCGCAAAACCCGTAAAAGACAAACGAGAGCACCAGTGCCGAGAGTGGGCAGGCGGCAAGCGTCGCACCGCCAAACGCCATATCAATCGCGGTCCCCACCGTCTACCCTCTCCTCTTTTCGCTCGATGCTTTACTCACGCTATCGTCTGTCTCGTCCTTGCGCGGCAGGCGGCCGGCGATCGTCTCGCGCAGAGCACACCATTTATCTGCCAGGCATACAATCCAAGCCTCACGACACGTCGGCGGCACCGGCACCAGCGGAAACATATGCCGCACGATAATATTCCGCTCGCGCGGCGTCAGCTCAAAATCCTCTTCGGCACGCGCCAGAGCAAAAAATGGATGCCGGAATCCGTGCAGTCGATGGCTCGGGTCGGGATCGTGCCAGTCATAGAGAAAATAATCGTGTAACAGGGCTCCGCGCAGCAACGAGGCGCGGTCGACCGAAACACCGACGCGGCCCAGGCGCTCGGCAAAGGACAGGCTCGCCCGCGCTACCGAAGTCACATGCGCATAGACCGTCACATCGCCATGCTGGATAAACTCGCGCGTCAGGTCCAGACGGCCCGCCTGTGCCAGTTGACGGGCAGCATGGTCTACTTCGCGCGCGATTTTCTCGGCACGAACGGCATCGGACATGCTGCCTCCTTCCAGCGACTCACGGCGACAAACCACGGCCTGTGCACAATCGATAAAAACATCATGGAACACATCAGTATGGCATCGGACAAAACGTTTTGCCCCACCAGTTGGCGAATTACCGCGCCGCCGTCACATATCAAACGCCAAAATGTGCGAGACTGTCTTGTGCAATTGTGCCGGCCAAGGGAGCGCCGGCGCTCGATTCGCATGGAGTAACCCACAACGATGCTGCTTACGCAAACGACAACGCCCGAGGACGTCAAGGCTCTTAATCGTGCCGAGCTCCCGCAGCTCTGCGACGAGATTCGCCACGCCATCCTCGAAAGCTCCGCCGCCGTCGGCGGGCACGTTGCCCCCAACCTGGGCGTCGTTGAGCTTACGGTTGCGCTTCATCGCGTGTTTAACTCCCCCATCGACAAGATTGTCTTTGACGTGTCGCACCAGACCTACGCCCATAAGGCGCTGACGGGGCGCGCGTACACTTATATCGATCCGAAGCGCTTTGGCGAGGCCTCTGGCTTTGCCAATCCCGACGAGTCCGAGCACGACCTGTTCGCCATGGGCCACACCTCCACATCGGTGAGCCTGGGCTGCGGCTTGGCACACGCCCGCGATCTGGCGGGCGACAGTTACAACGTCATCACCATCATTGGCGACGGCTCGCTTTCGGGCGGCTTGGCGTTTGAGGGCTTCAACAATGCCGCCGAACTCGACAGCAACCTGATCATCATCGTCAACGATAACGACCAGTCCATCGCCGAGAACCACGGTGGCCTCTATCGCAATCTGGCCGAGCTGCGCACCAGCAACGGCACCTGTGAGCGCAACGTTTTCCGCGCGATGGGACTCGACTACCGTTATTTGGACGCCGGCAACGACGTGTTGGCCCTGGTCGACGCGCTGCAGGAACTGCGCAATATCGATCATCCCATCGTGCTGCACGTCTCCACCGCCAAGGGCAAGGGCTTTGAGCCAGCCCAAAACGACCCCGAGCGCTGGCACCACGTGGGTCCGTTTGACATGGCGACCGGGCGCAAGCTCTGCCCGGGCCATCCGAGCGAGCCTGCGCCGCGCACCTACGCCGACATTACGGGCGAGGCGCTCAGCGCCGCCATCGAGCGCGATCCGCAGGTCGTGGGCATCACGGCCGCCACACCCTACATCATGGGCTTTACACCCGAGCTTCGCGCTGCCGCCGGCAAACAGTTCGTCGATGTGGGCATTGCCGAGGAGCACGCCGTGACCTTTGCCACCGCGCTTGCGCGCTCGGGCGCCAAGCCAGTCTTTGGTGTGTACGGTACGTTTTTGCAGCGCGCCTACGACGAGCTGTGGCACGACCTGTGCCTCAACGACGCCCCCGCAACCATTTTGGTGTTTGGTGCGTCAATCTTTGGCACCACGTCCGAGACGCACCTTTCGTTCTTTGATATTTCCATGCTGGGCGCTCTTCCCAACATGCGCTACCTAGCGCCGGCCTGCATGGAGGAATACCTGTCCATGCTGAGCTGGTCACTCGACCACCGCGAGCATCCCGTGGCGATTCGTGTACCGGGCATCGGCCTGGTAAGCCGCCCCGATTTGGCGCCCGCTGAGGACACCGACTACAGCGCCGTTCGCTACAACGTAGTGCGTCAGGGCCGCGACGTTGCCGTGCTCGCGCTCGGCGATTTCTTTGAGCTGGGCGAGCGCGTGACAAACCGCTTGGCTGCCGAGTACGGCATCGAGGCCACGCTCGTCAACCCGCGCTTTGCAACCGAGCTCGACCGCGAGTTCCTCGACAGCCTTGCCGCCGAGCATCGCGTTGTCGTCACGCTCGAGGACGGCATCTTGGACGGCGGCTGGGGCGAGCGCGTCGCGTGCTACTTGGCCTGCACGCCCGTGCGCACGCGCATCTTCGGCATCGCCAAGGGCTTCCCCGACCGCTACGACCCCAACGAACTGCTTGCGCAGAACGGCATGACGGTCGAGAACATGGCCGCCGAAGCCGTAAGGCTACTGAACGAGTAAGAAAACCTCCGCAAGGGAAGCACCCCTGCGGAGGTTTTTATTTTCGCGACGCGATTACCTCAATCTGTAACATCTAGGACCCGAATTCCCGTCTAACTGTTACAGATCTAGACAAGACGTCTTAGTCCCTGACCTTTGTCTCAATCTGTAACAGATAGAGACCTTTTGTCCGTCCAGATGTTACAGATCGAGACATTCGAATTCCCCTGAAGAGAAAATCTCAATCTGTAACAGGTAGAACCCATTTCCTCGTCTAACTGTTACAGATTGAGACAAAGCAGCGAGACAGGCCGCTACATCTACAAGAACCACCACAAAGGTGCCTGTCCCTTTTTGGTAGGTAGAATAACCCATAAGACAAGTATGTTTCTGAGTTATTTCGTGTTGACCCATTTGAGCGCGATAGGGTATAACTCTACTCAACCGCTAGGGATTTTATTGAGAAAGGTGTTCTACCATGAGCAAGAACCTCTCCCAGCAGGTCGTTCTCGACCGCCGCGGCTTCGTTGCCGCCACCTTCGCAACCGTCGCCGGCCTTGGTCTTGCCGGCTGCTCCGACACCAGCGCCGAGGCCGACAAGGGTTCCGCCGCCGGTTCCTCCAAGAGCTCCGAGGATACCGAGGCTTCCACCACGCTCGACGCTAAGGCATTCGACAAGCTCGTCGACAACGGCCCCAAGGCCGATGACGACGCCATCGCCGCCAGCACCTGGGCCACGGCCGTCAAGGACGCCGGCGTCTTTAAGATCGGTGGCGTTCAGACCTCAACGCTCTTCTCCCTCCTCAACGAGAAAGACGGCAAGACCCGCGGCTTCGATGCCGGCATCGCGCAGCTCCTGTCCAACTACATCCTGGGCGAGAACAGGGTCGAGATCACCCAGGTGACCTCGGACACGCGCGAGTCCGTCCTGCAGAACGGCCAGGTCGACGCCGTCTTTGCCACCTACACCATCACTGACGAGCGCAAGAAGCTCGTCTCCTTTGCCGGTCCCTACTACTACACCCAGCAGGCTATCCTGGTGCTCGCCGATAACGACGACATCAAGAGCGTCGACGACCTGGCCGACAAGAACGTCGCCGTCCAGTCCGGCTCCAACGGCCCCGCCATCCTGGAGGAGCTCGCTCCCAAGGCCAGCCAGCAGGAGTTCAAGACCGACGAGGAGGCCCGCCAGGCACTCCAGCAGGGCCGCGTTGACGCCTACGTCATCGATAACAACATGCAGCAGAGCGCCCTGGTCCGCGAGCCTGGTAAGTACAAGATCGCCGGCAAGCCCTTCGGCAGCAAGGAGCCCTACGGCATCGGCCTGCCGCTCGATTCCGACGGCGTCGCCTTTGTCAACGACTTCCTTAAGAAGATCGAGGACGACGGCACCTGGACTGAGCTGTGGCAGATCTGCATCGGCGACCGTACGGGCGACACCAATGTTCCCGAGCTGCCCGAGATCGGCGCCTAGGCAGCGAGCCTGGTAACGGCCGCAACGAAACCATACGGAAACGCATGATGCGCTTTATTGCGGTAAACTGTTTCCTCACTGAGTTGTCGGGGCTTCCGTACACACGGGAGCCCCTTTCCTTATCGGCGGGAGGTCCGCATGAGTCTCTCCGAACTCTGGTCGCTCTATGGCCAGAACTATATCGACGCGCTGCTAGCAACCTGGGGCATGACGCTTGAGTCGTTTGCCATCGCCATGGTACTGGCCGTCGCCGTCACCGTGATGCGCGTGTCGCCGCTCAAGCCACTGCGCGTCTTTGGAGACCTGTATGTCCAGGTCTTCCGTAACATCCCCGGCATCGCGCTGCTCATCATCGTCGTCTATGCGCTGCCGCCGCTCAAGGTCGTTCTGCCCTACCGCACCTGCGTTATCGTCGCCACGGTCCTTTTGGGCTCGGCCTTTGGCTCCGAAAACTTTATGAGCGGCATCAACACCGTCGGCGTCGGCCAGGTGGAAGCCGCCCGCTCGCTCGGCATGAGCTTTAACCGCATCCTCGCCAAAATCGTGATTCCGCAGGCGCTGCGCTCGAGCGTGCTGCCCATGACCAACCTCTTTATCGCCGTCATGCTCACCACTGCGCTCGGCAGCCAGGTGCCGCTTAAGCCGCAGGAGCTCACCGGCGTGGTGAGCTATATCAACACGCGCTCACTTGGCGGCGTCGCCGCGTTCTTTATCTCGGCGCTCGGCTACCTGGGCACGGCCTTTGTGGTGAGCCACATTGGCAACTATATCGATAAGAAGGTGAGGATCCTCCGATGAGCAAGCACTCCTCCCCTGCGCTTACCATGCGCAATGCGCTCTACGAGGCTCCCGGCCCCAAGATGCGCGCCAAGATTCGCATCGGCACCGCCATCTCGCTTGTTGCCGTCGCCGCACTCGTCGTCCTGGTACTGCAGCGCTTTTATGTGACCGGCCAGCTTTCGGTCCACTATTGGTATTTCTTTACGCACCTCACCACCTGGAAGTTCTTGCTTGCCGGCTTTGAGGGCACCGTTAAAGTCGCACTCACCGCTGGCGCCATCGCGCTGGTGCTGGGCTTAGCCCTTATGCTCGGCCGTACCAGCGACATTAAGCCGCTGCAGCTGGTCTGCCGCGTGCTCACCGATTTCTTCCGTGGCGTACCGAGCCTGCTGTTCATCTACTTCTTCTTTTTGGTGCTGCCCCAGTACAAGATCGCGCTGCCGTCGTTTTGGATGCTCACGCTTCCCGTTGCGCTCGCTGCAGCCGGCGTGCTGGCCGAGATCTTCCGCGCCGGCGTCAACGCCGTGCCGCGCGGTCAGGTCGAGGCAGCCCAGGCGCTCGGTCTCTCCAAGGCTAAAATCACCTTTAAAATCGTGCTGCCGCAGGCGATTCGGTTTATTATTCCGTCGTTGATTTCGCAGCTCGTGGTCGTAGTCAAAGACACCACCGTCGCCTATGTAGTGAGCTACCCCGACCTCATGCAAAACGCCCGCGTGCTCATTACCAACTACGATGCCCTCGTATCGGTCTACCTGGTGATCGCAGTCATCTACATCCTCATCAACGTCGCGATCAACAAGGCCGCTGTCTATGTTTCGCACAAGACCGGCGCGACCATCATCCGCTAACGCTTTACCATTTCGAGTCATAAGGAGCCGAGCACCATGGCACAGAGCACCTCTTCCACCGGCAATCAGCCGCTTATCGAGCTCAGACACGTCAATAAGCACTATGGCGACCTGCACGTTCTCAACGACATCAATCTCTCGGTCGACCGCGGCGAGGTCGTCGTTGTGATCGGCCCCTCGGGCTCGGGCAAGTCAACCATGTGCCGCACCATCAACCGCCTGGAAACCATCGACTCGGGCGAGATCCTCATCGAGGGCGAGCCCCTGCCGCAGGAAGGCAAGGACCTTGCCCGCATGCGTGCCGAGCTGGGCATGGTGTTTCAGCAGTTCAACCTGTTTGCACATATGACGGTGCTGCAGAACGTCATGCTGGGACCGGTCGATGTGCTGGGTGTCTCCAAGGACGAGGCCCGCGAGCGCGCCATGGACCTGCTGGGCCGCGTGGGCGTGGCCGAGCAGGCCGACAAGGTGCCCGCACAGCTCTCAGGCGGCCAGCAGCAGCGCGTGGCCATCGCCCGTTCACTCGCCATGCAGCCCAAGGCCATGCTCTTTGACGAGCCCACAAGCGCTCTTGATCCCGAAATGATCAACGAGGTGCTCGAGGTCATGGTGCGTTTGGCCCAGCAGGGCATGACGATGATCGTCATCACGCACGAGATGAACTTCGCCCGCCGCGTGGCCGATCGCGTCGTGTTTATGGCCGACGGCCAGATCGTGGAAACCGGCGCGCCCGACGAGTTCTTCGACCATCCCCAGACCAAGCGCGCCCAGGACTTCCTCAACTCCATCAAGGGCCACTAACCAGACCGCCCACCCGCCAGCCATGCCCATCCAAACTCGAAAGTTACACCTATGATCGGAACTCGCACTTCATCGTCCTACACCCCGCACGTCGACGTCGCCGCCGCCGACCGCCCACTCATCCTCGTCGCACCGCGCTGGGAAGAGGCAGAGCCATTTTTAACCGAGATGCTCTCCCCCAACGAGGAAATCGCAAGTGTCTTTGTCGATGCCATCCTTGCCGCTGGCGGCCTGCCGCTGCAGATGTCCATCACCGAGGACATTGAGGTCATCCGTCATTACGTCGATATCGCCGACGGCATCGCCATTCCCGGCGGCCCGGACGTCAACCCCAAGCGCTGGGGCGACGATCGACCCTACGACCCCACCCTCTGCTGCGAGATCCGCGATAGCTTTGAGTTTAAGCTGGTCGGCGAGGTGCTCCGCGCCAAAAAGCCGCTCTTTACCACCTGCCGCGGCACGCAGTTGCTCAATGTCGCCACCGGCGGCACCCTGTGCATGGACGTGCCGAGCCTGGGCGCTCGCGAGGGCCGCACGCAGTGGCGCCATACCCACGTGCTCAACGACCCCGTGCATCCCGTCGAGGTCGTGCCGGGCTCACTTCTGGAGCGCGCGGTTGGCGGGCACAGGCTGATCCAGACCAACTCGGCACATCACTGCTGCGTCGATCGTCTGGGTAAAAGTACGCGCTTGGTCGCCAAGGCAACCGACGGCGTTCCTGAGTGCATCGAGGTCGAAGGCCAGCCATTCTGTCTAGGCGTGCAATGGCACCCTGAGTACACGTGGAAGACGCTCGAGACCGACTTTAACCTGTGGAAGTCGTTTGTCGAGGCAGCGGCCAAGGTAAAGCAGACCCGCTAGTTCGCGAATCACACAGGCTTAAACCTTCCATGCCAGGGGGGGGGATGGACACCAGCAACGGTGCCCGCCCCCCCTGTATTTGGTATGCTCGGTATGATTATCCCTCGCAAACAATCAAAGAAATCTCGACCGCAATCGGTCGACGGTAAAGCAAATGGCAAAAACGCTTGCTACGTTGATTAGGCAGTCAATTAGAATCGAAATGCATTGACTATTCCCCAACGGGGTCACGCCACAAATCCACATGAGCATCGAGGCTGGAAGCGGAAGCATGGAATTGGCCCCGAGCTGTATGTAGACTGCTACAACGTTGACAAGCAACAGCATGCCAATCGGACCGAAGCCGGACCCACAATAGGAAACAACGATTACGCAAGAAACCACGTATCCAAGGCAGGCAGCGGCAGCAAGAACAAGTCGATAGCAAAATACATGCAGGTTGAAATACTGCTGCGCATCCAAAACGATTACGCAGTTAAGACAGTACAAAACGACACTCGACAGGATAAACGCGCCCAAAAGGGCAAAAGAAGACAGCACCACTCGCGCAACGATAGCGCACACACGCTTCCCTCCCCGAGCCTCCGACAACCCCCACGGTTCCTCAATAAAGCCCGAACTGACAAAGCGTGGCACAATGCAAGCCGCGATGAACGGAAAGAACAATGCATGAGCCAACGGGGCTACGTTGAACAGCAAACCGCGGAAAACCTCTGCATTACCAAATAGAAGGACATCCTCTGCCGATAGCCGAAGCGTCGGGTCTGGGAAAAAGCCCAAGAAACTGTTCTCACGGAGGCTACAGAACCACATCGGGAAAGAATTAAGCTGCAATACCACCATGTACGCATAAATTACCAGGATTAAGGCGTACGCCCATTTGCTCACATGCTTCAATTCTGACTGGAGAAGTCTTTTAATCTGACGAGCCATTGAGCACACCCCCAGCGCGAAAGCTCAAGAGAGCGTAAATCAATACCGATAGACAGCTGGCTGCCACGCCATATCCCAGAAGCGTCAGCTGACCCATATCGCTATACCCAAGGGCACATCCGACTCCAAGGTACGGCCCCGGAAGGAGGATAATCCATCGCAAGGATGGTATGGGCGCCTGAAGGAAGGTTCCGTAGAGCGTCAAGCTCATGACAAATCCAATAATTATCGCAGCCCCGCTCAATACAGCGCTGCCTGTAATCCGATAGATGGTCACCGTCTCCAGCGCAACCGATATCACCAATACAGCGTTGACTATCATTGCAGGCAAAAATGCAGTTAGCATATCGTGCGAGAGGTTATGCCCTCCACGTATTATGGCTATTGCAAAAAGAAGAAGGCAAAGCGCGCTATATGCTACGCCAATTATTAAAGCAAACGAAAGCACATGTGCTAGGACCCCATTAAAGCGGGTAAGACCTCTTGCTGAAGAAATTCGGTGTCCCTCTTCATAGCCGCGCTCCTGTAAAATCGCCAGGCAAACGATGAGCGGAACGAACAGAGACGTGCCGGCAAAAGCACTGCGCACAAGGGACTCATCGGGTGCAGAAGGATCGATTACATTCCAGCAGAAACCAATATCCTTCCCAAAAACGCTATTGCCAAAGGCGAGCAACGTTGTTCCGTTTTTTAGAAAGACACCGAAGAGAAGGCCGAACGCCAGAATAAGCGCAAGACCAAACTTCGCCGGAAACATCCTGTGCAAACGCATCATATCTGCCTTTATGGGATGGATCGCCCGCTTCATAGCGAGACCGCCTTCATCAAGCGCCTGTAATACTCTTTTAGAGATGGCGCCTCATCCCTTATGACGTCCATCGATTCCATTTTCAGCAGTTCACCGTCATGAATAAACACGCAACTTGTTGCAACCGATGCCAACTCATCCAAATCATGACTAGAGATGAGCATGGTCTTACCCTGCTCTCGATTCAATCGACCGATAAGGGCCCATATACTCTCGATGCCCAGCGGGTCCAACCCATTTGCTGGCTCATCAAAAATAAGCAGATCAGTGTCACCCAACAAAGCCGTAGCTATATCAAGTCGCCGCTTCATTCCCAGAGAAAAACTGCTCACGCTCTTTTTCTCATCGACGTCCAGCCCGACTAGGCCCAAGACGCGAGGAACCTCACGTTTCTCATCAAGCCCCCATTCCGCACATCGGATTTTAAGATTCTCAACCGCGCTGAGAGATTGGTATGCTCCGCTGGAATCTGGCACATAGCCGACACGCGTCCGCATCAGGCTCAGGTCTTTTTTCGACTTGCCTCCAAAGAGCTCCACGCTCCCCGACGACGGCTCGCAGAGGCCCAGCACTATTTTAATAAGCGTGCTTTTACCCGCCCCGTTTGCACCAACAAGGGCAAGGAGCTCAGACTGATGCACCTCGAAGGAAACGTCATGCAAAACGCGCCGTTTCCCGTAGCGCTTTGACACCTTTGATAACTTTATCGCTGATGCGTTCATTGGCCTCCCGTCCTGCTCGATAGCAAAACTGCTCATATCGTTCCTTCTCTCTTTTATCGTTTTTCCTAATTGTTATTGTTTTTCGATAACTCATATTTGTCAAGATAATCTAAAAGAAAGAACCCGTGTTAGACACGGGTCCCTTTACACTGATATTTCGTTATAGCTGCTCGCTATATGCTACTCATCGCTCAAATCGACAGCAAAGACTGATGTCGGAAGCGATACCTCATCGCCTCCGCCGTCCCGCATCTGCCTCACGACATTTTTTGCGCGCTCGACAATAAGCTCCTCAAGCTCTTTCTCGCTCACGCGCTGAATAATATCTCCCGGTTGACAATCAAGCTCATCACAGATATCGAGAAGCGTCTTTAGGCGAATAGCTTTTATCTTTCCGTTTCTAAGCTTTGAAATATTAGCCGGAGTATGCCCCGTCGCCCGAATCAGATCAGCGCTGGTCTTTCCGGTCTTAAGCAGCTGCGTCTCAAGCTCGATGATGAGATAGCTCATGTTTCCTCCTACACAAGCTCGTCAGACTGCTCTTGGAGCAGCGAGGCATAACTCCAG
>CABVCF010000003.1 GCA_902496775.1 uncultured Collinsella sp. | reverse complement strand
CTGAAGGACTCCGGCGCCACCATTGAGCTTTCGAAGGGCGACAAGCTCTTTACGATCAACGCCCCGGCCGACTTTGTCTCCAAACAGATTGTTGACGTGCTGAGCTCCAAGCTCATCAAGCGCGGCATCGACCTCAAGGCTGTCTCGTGGGATGCTCCGCAGGCGGCATCGGGCGGCACCGTGCGCGTGCTCGGCCATATCGTCGAGGGTATCGACCAGGCGACCGCCAAGAAGATCAACAAGGACATCAAGGATCAAAAGCTCAAGGTCAAGGTGACCATCGAGGCCGACAAGCTGCGTGTTTCCTCTGCTTCGAAGGACGCGTTGCAGACCGTGATCCAGTTCCTGCGCGACCAGGACTACGGCCAGCCGCTGCAGTTCACCAACTACCGCTAATATCAATCGAAAGGACTGCTCTCCAACATGGATACACCGTTGGGCTCCGTGCTCTACATCACCCTCGGGTGCGCTAAGAACGAGGTTGACACCGACCGCATGCGTTCTCTTTTGACCGCCGCGGGCTACGAGGAGGCATTCGACCCGCAGGGTGCCGATATCGCCATCGTCAATACTTGCTCGTTCCTCGCCTCCGCAACGTCCGAGAGCATCGAGACCACGCTCGAGCTCGCCAACGAGGTTCAGGACGGCGTTCGTTCTTGCCCCATCGTCATGTGCGGCTGCGTGCCGTCGCGCTATGGCGATGACCTGCCTGACGAGCTGCCCGAGGTTGCTGCCTTTGTGAAGGCCGACGAGGAAGACGGCATCGTGGCGGTCATCGATGGCGTGCTGGGTGTCGAGCGTGAGATTGCAGCCTATATCCCGCAGGTCAAACGTACCGTCGAGGGTGCTGTCGCCTACGTCAAGATTTCCGATGGCTGCAACCGTTTCTGCAGCTTCTGCATGATTCCCTACATTCGCGGCCGCTATCACTCGCGCAATGCCGAGAGCATTATCTCCGAGGTGCGCGACCTGGTTGCCGGCGGTGTGCGCGAGATCGTGCTGATCGGCCAGGACACGGGTATCTGGGGTACCGACTTTGCGGACGAGGTCGTCGCCGAGGGCTCGCCGCGCAATCTGGCGCAGCTGCTGCGTGCCGTCGCCGAGGCCGTGCGCCCGCACAACGTCTGGGTCCGTGTGCTCTACTTGCAGCCCGAGGGCATGACTGACGAGCTCATTGAGACCATTCGTGATACGCCCGAGGTGCTGCCCTATATCGATATCCCCGTACAGCACTGCGACGCGCGCATTCTCAAGGCCATGCGTCGCTCCGGTTCGCGCCAGGAGCTCGAGGATCTGTTCCGCGATCTGCGTGAGCGTATCCCCGGCATCGTGATCCGTTCCACGGCCATGGTCGGCTTCCCGACCGAGACCGACGACGAGTTCCGCGACCTTATCGACTTTATGGACACCGTCGGCTTTGACTACACGAGCGTCTTTGCCTACTCGCAGGAGGAGGGCAGCCTGGCCGCTAAGATGGAGGGTCAGGTCGACGAAGAGGTCAAGCTCGAGCGCGCCCAGGAGGCCATGGACCTGGCCGAGTCGCTCGGTTTTGCCGCCACTGCCGCACATGTGGGCGAGCGCGCCCAGGTGATCGTCGACGGTATCGAAGAGACCGAGGATGGCGCCGAGCTGATCGGCCATGCCTGGTTCCAGGCGCCCGATTCCGATGGCGCGGTGCATCTGGACGCCAGCGAGGCGTCCGTGGGCGATATTCTGACCGTCGAGTTTACCGATAGCTTCTGCTATGAGCTTATCGGTCATGTTGTGGAGTAGGAGAGCGTCGTGGCTAACGAGAGCAATAAGGAACTGACGAGTGTCTGGACGCCCGCCAACATCGTGACGTGCGTTCGCATCGTCTTTATCCCGGTGTTCATGATTGTCTCCGCCCTGTCTCACACGAGTGTTGCCGGTACGGATTGGAGCACCTTCGACGGCCCGCTCGCCGCCGCTGCCTTCATTCTGTATGTGATCCTGTCGTGCACCGATAAGGTCGACGGTTATCTGGCGCGCTCCCGCAACGAGATCACTGATTTCGGTAAGTTCTTGGATCCCATCGCCGATAAGCTGCTGGTGTTCTCGGCCCTGCTGCTGTTCTTGGATTTTGGCGCGGTGACCGTGTGGTCCGTGTTCATTATCCTGTTCCGCGAGCTGCTGGTGAGCGCCCTACGCATGGTTGCGAGTGCGGCCGGCGTGGTCGTTGCGGCCGATAAGCTCGGCAAGTACAAGACGGCAACCACGATGGTCTCCATCTGCGGTTACCTGTGCGTTTTTGCTATGGCCGGCTTGCACCTTGGCCCGGTGGCGCTGACGCTCGGCATCTACTCGGTGTCGCGCTTCCTGTACGCCGTTGCCGTTGTCCTGACCGTTATCTCGGGCGCCCAGTACTTCTGGAACTGCCGCAAGATCGTCTTTTCGGTCTAGGTCCTGGTGGGTATGACGGACTCTTTTGAGCAGATTTCCGCACATAACGAGGAGCTGGCGCGCGAAATTGTCGAGCGCGCGAGCGCCCGGGGCGTGACGGTTTCGACGGCTGAGTCGCTGACGGCGGGTATGATCGCCTCGACGATTGCCGATATCCCGGGCGCCTCGGCGGTGCTGCGTGGCGGTGCGGTGACCTATTGCGATGAGATTAAGCATCGCGTTCTTGGTGTTGAGCAGGAGACGCTCGACCGCTATACCGCGGTGTCGCCTCAGACCGCGCGCGAGATGGCGGTGGGTTCGCTGGAGCTGTACCAGAGCGATATTGCAGTGAGCGCAACGGGTTATGCCGGCCCCGGCGGTGGCACTGAGGACGATCCGGCTGGCACTTTCTATATTGGCTGGGCGTATCGTTCCGCCGATGGGGGCGTGCCAGTCGTGGACTCTGTGCGCTGCCACTATGAGGGCGACCGTTCGTGTGTTCGTGCCCATGCGGTCGCGGAGGCATTGGGACGCATTGCCCTTGTGCTCAACTCTATGGAATAGACGTGTTTTAAGGGGCCTCTGGGCCCCTTAATTGTGGAGATAGGGACCTTAGGCTCATTTGGCGTTTGCGCTGGTTGTAGACGTATTCTTGCCTTCCTTGCTCTTATTTGTTCCTTTGTGGTCAAGCATTTGGTCAGTGTTTGGTCGGCATTTGGTTGGGTTTTGGAAAGACTGCCTGTATATGATTGGCCTGAACGGTTGACCACGAACAGCCGTTCGTTTATTATCGATGCAGGTTGTTAAGAGGAGGGCTATTCATGGCCAAGAATTCAGGTCCCGTACGTACCGTTCATGCTCGCACGACGGGTAAAGAGCGCGATGAGATGATCGCCACCACCAAGGCCGAGATCGAGAAGAAGTTCGGTCAAGGTTCCATCATGAGGTACGGCGACGGTGGTCCCGAGCTCGAGGTCGAGGCCATCCCTACGGGCGCTCTGGCACTCGATGCCGCGCTGGGTATCGGCGGCGTGCCGCGCGGCCGTATCGTCGAGATTTACGGTCCTGAGTCCTCCGGTAAGACGACGCTTTCGCTCGAGATCCTGGCCGAGGCCCAGGCAATGGGTGGCGTTGTGGCATTTATCGATGCCGAGCACGCGCTTGATCCCACGTATGCCGCGCGCATCGGCGTGGATATCGACGAGGTGCTCATTTCCCAGCCCGATACGGGCGAGCAGGCGCTCGAGATTGTTGACATGCTCGTGCGTTCCGGCGCCATCGATGCCATCGTCGTCGACTCTGTCGCCGCGCTGACCCCGCGTGCCGAGATCGAGGGAGAAATCGGCGATACTACGGTTGGTCTTCAGGCTCGCCTGATGAGCCAGGCGCTCCGCAAGCTCGCCGGCTCGCTGTCCAAGTCCAACACGACGTGCATCTTCATTAACCAGCTGCGTGAGAAGATCGGCGTCATGTTCGGCAACCCCGAGACCACGACGGGCGGCCGCGCCCTTAAGTTCTTCTCTTCGGTGCGTATCGACATTCGCCGCATCGACAGCATTAAGCTTAAGGACGAGGTTATCGGTAACCGCGTGCGCGCCAAGGTCGTTAAGAACAAGGTGGCAGCTCCGTTCCGTTCTGCTGAGTTCGACATCATGTACGGTACGGGCATCTCTAAGGAGGGCTCAATTCTGGACATGGCTGTCGAGTGCGGCATCTGCAAGAAGATGGGCTCCTGGTTTGCCTATGGCGAGGACAAGCTCGGCAACGGTCGCGAGGCCGCCAAGGCGTTCCTGCGCGAACACCCCGATTGCGCTGACGAGATTGAGCATAAGGTCCGCCTTGCCTGCGGACTTGAGTTTGATGACGATGCTCCGTCCGAGGTCGAGCTGACCGATCAGCCTGCGCCTGAGGAGTTTGACGAGCTTTACGCCATCGATGGTTCCGCCATGCTCGATGATGATGACGAGTAGCGGTTACGCTCATGTCGTATACGGTGACCGAGGCCACGGTCGTCTTTCCCGATAAGAAGGCGGCCTCCTCGTTCTCGAGCGGGTATGCGTCCAAAAAGCCTTGCGCACATATCGATTGTGAGCTTGAGGGCGGTTTTGAGCGGTCCATTTGGATTCCCGTGCGGGTCGCGCGCCTGTATGTCAAAAAACGCCCCGATCTGCCCTGCGATTGGGATAACTTTCGTGAGGCGGTGCAGCTCATCGAGCGTAAATGTGCGCTTACCATGGTGACCGAGATGTTATCGCGCCGCGACCATGCGACGGGTGAGGTCCGTGACAAGCTGGCTCGCTACGGCTTTCACCAGCCCGCGATCGATTTCGCCGTCGAGCGCGCCACCGAGTATCACTTTTTAGACGAGAACCGCTTTTGCTCGTACTTTATCGAGGAGCGCAAGCGGCGCGGTTGGGGACAGCGCAAAATCGAGACCGAGCTCAAGCGCCGTCATGTCGTGCTCGATGACATTCCCGGTTATCCCGAGGATTATTTTGCCGTCGAAGACGATTTGGCGCGTGCGTCAGCTCTGCTCGCCAAGCGGCGTGTTCCAGAGACGCGCGGATTCGAAAAACTGGTTCGGTTTTTGATGGGCAAGGGCTTCTCGTATCACATCGCCGCCGATGCCGTTAAGGCACGTCTCGATGCCGAACGCGAGGAATGTGCGGTTTAGGCGTATGCGTTTTGTGGCCCTGCCGTTCACCGCGTTTTAGCCGCCGTGCCGGGGCCATTTATTTGACAGTTGTTGTGGTTCAACGTACGATAAACACTGTCATTTGCTTTGTGATATGTGCTCATCTGTGATGAGTTTGTTTATATGTTTATCTGTATCCGACCCGCATAAGCTGCGCCCATATTACTCAAATGTCGCGAGCCGTTCGTAAGGACGGTTCGCTTTGTTGTGTAACGAATCCATAAAAAGGAGTGAGCATGCCTATCATCGCAGCGCTCGTTGGCATCGTTTTGGGTGCCATCGCCGCCATTGCCTACATGCGCACCGCCAAGCAGGGTAGTCTTCACGAGGCCGACGAAAAGATCCAGTCGGCACACGCACAGGCTGAGTCCCTGATCGGTGATGCTAAGCGTCAGGCCGAGACCCTCAAAAAAGAGGCTCTGCTCGAGGCTAAAGAGGAGATCATCAAGAACAAGCAGGCCGCCGAGGCCGAGGACAAGCAGCGTAAGAGCGAGATTCGCACGCTCGAGAACCGTGTGATGCAGCGCGAGGAGTCCCTTGATCGCCGAAACGACGCTCTCGACAAGCGTGAGCACCAGCTGTCCAGCCAGGCCGGTCAGGTCGAGAAGCGCTCCCGCGAGCTTGAGGAGCTCTGCGCCAAGCAGACCTCCGAGCTCGAGCGTATCGCCGACCTGACCCGCGAGGACGCCCACAAGGAGCTCCTCGATAAGGTTCGCGGCGAGGTCACCCACGAGGCTGCCACGATCATTCGCGAGTCCGAGCAGCAGGTTCGCGCCGAGTGCCACAAGACCGCCCAGGAGATTCTGTCCCTGGCGATTCAGCGCTGCGCTGCCGACCACACAGCCGAGGTCACCGTTACCTCCGTGCACATTCCCTCTGATGACCTCAAGGGCCGTATCATCGGTCGCGAGGGTCGCAACATCCGGACCTTCGAGCAGGTTTCCGGCGTCAACCTCGTGATCGACGACACGCCTGAGACCGTCGTTCTTTCGAGCTTCGACCCGGTCCGTCGTGAGACCGCCCGTGTTGCCCTCGAGAACCTCATCGCCGACGGCCGCATTCACCCCGCCCGCATCGAGGAGATGTATCACAAGGCTGCCGACCTGGTTCAGCAGCGCGTGCGCGAGGCTGGCGAGCAGGCTGCCTTCGATACCGGCATCCACGACCTGCACCCCGAGATCGTCAAGACCCTTGGTGCCCTGCGCTACCGTACCTCGTTTGGTCAGAACGTGCTTCAGCACTCCCTCGAAGTCTCTGACCTGTGCGGCGTGATGGCTTCCGAGCTTGGCCTGGACGTTGTGACCGCTAAGCGCGCCGGTCTGCTGCACGACCTGGGCAAGGCAATCGACCATGACGTCGAGGGCCCGCATGCCGTCATCGGCGCCGAGCTTGCCCGCCGTTATGGCGAGAAGCCCGTTATCGTCCACGCTATCGAGGCTCACCATGCCGACGTCGACCCCAACACGGTGCTCGATGTCCTGGTACAGGCCGCTGATGCCGTCTCTGCCTCTCGCCCCGGTGCCCGTCGCGAGTCTGCCGAGAACTACATCAAGCGTCTTGAGAAGCTCGAGGAGATCGCCAACTCCCGTGATGGCGTCGAGCGTACCTATGCCATGCAGGCTGGTCGCGAGGTCCACGTCATGGTTCAGCCGGACAAGATCTCCGATGCCCAGTCCACGGTCCTGGCTCACGATATCGCCCATCAGATCGAGGAAGAGATGGAGTATCCCGGTCAGGTGCGCGTCGTCGTGATTCGCGAGAGCCGCGCTGTCGATATCGCTAAATAACATGAGCGACGCGAACGAGCTCATCTCATTTATCGCGTCGATGTCGGGGGAGGGCAACCTTCGCGTCGAGGAGAACCTTGGCGAGGGGTATGTCCGCCTCCGCGTTTCGGAGGCCGAGCGGCGCCAGGCAAAGCACGACATTCAGCATGTCGAGGATATCGTCATCGAAATGCTCCGTAATGCTCGCGATGCCGGCGCCGACAAAGTCTATCTCGCCACGACCAAGGAAGATGGCGTCCGCACGCTTGTCTTTCTGGATAACGGTTCGGGCGTTCCGCAGGATATGCAAGAGCGAATCTTCGATGCCCGCGTTACCTCCAAGCTCGAGAGCATGAAGATGGACCGTTGGGGCGTTCACGGTCGTGGTATGGCATTGTTTTCGATCAAGCAGAACACCGACGAGGCCCGTGTGGTCACGTCCGGTGTCGACCTTGGCTCGGCCTTTAAGGTGAGCGTTGCGGCCGACCGCCTCAGCGAGCGTGCCGATCAGTCCAGCTGGCCCCAGGCCGTCAAGGATGAGGACGGACGTTATGTCTGTGCTCGCGGCCCGCATAATATTATTCGCGCTGCTTGTGAGTTTGCGCTTGAGGAGTTGCGTGGTTGCGATGTCTATCTTGGTTCTCCGTCTGAGATTGCCGCGACCCTTTATGCTCAGGCGTCAAGTCAGCTCGATACGTCGCGTCTCCTGTTCATTGATGACGAGAGCGAGCTTCCGGTTGTCGATCGTTTAGGCCTTGCCTCTGATGCCGAGGACTTTATCCGTATCTGTTCGGGTTTGGGTCTTGAGATGTCCGAGCGCACGGCCCATCGCATTTTGGCAGGGCAGATTAAGCCCGTTCGCGGTGTGACCGCGCGTCTGCTGCGCGAGCGTGATTCGTCTTCGCATGCGCCGGCTCCTGTCGATCTTGCGAAGGATCGTCGCGGGCTACGTATTGCCAAGGATGATATGGCACAGTTTTCGCGTGCTGTGGAGCGTGACTTTAATGACCTTGCCGCCCGGTACTATCTCAACCTTTGCGGCGACCCAAAGATTCGTGTTTCGCGTGATCGAATCACTGTGACTTTCGATCTTGCCAAAGAGGAATAGTGCCTTTACCGAGTCCACTCGGTACGATACAGTTATTGCAGTTAAAACGTACTTTTAAACGCAGGAGTTTCTTCATGGATTGCCTGAAGGTATCAAGCAAATCATCGCCCGCGTCCGTTGCCGGCGCCATCGCTGGCATGGTCAAGGACGGTGTACCCGTCAACATCCAGTGTGTCGGCGCCGGTGCCGTCAACCAGGCCATTAAGGCCGTGGCTATCGCGCGCGGTTTTTTGATTCCAACCGGTTTTGATATTTCCTGCGCGCCCGTGTTCTCTGACATCCTCATTAACGGGGAGTCGCGCACGGCTATCCGCCTTTCTATCTACGTTCACCAGATCAATCGAGCCGCTATGGATAACGTCGTCATGGATGACGTTAAGCCTGTGGCATAGCTTCTGCTTGCCTCGTTTCGCTCCCCATCGTTAGGACTTATGCACATGGACCAGCGTTCCGTACGCGATATTCTTGCCGGTAAAACCTACTTTATCCGCACATTTGGCTGCCAGATGAATCAGCATGACTCCGAGCGTGTGAGTGGCCTGCTTGATTCGTATGGCTGCCTCATGGCGCTCGATCCCGAGCATGCCGATATCGTTGTCTTCATGACATGCTGTGTGCGTGAGGCCGCCGATACTCGCCTGTACGGTCAGTGCAATTCCTGCAAAAGCCTGCCGCCTTCGCCTTCGGGCAAGCGTGTGGTTGCCGTGGGCGGCTGCATCGCGCAGCGTGATGGCGAGGGACTGCTCACCAATGTCGATAACGTCAATGTCATCTTTGGCACGCATTCTATCGCACATGTGGCCGAGCTCATTGCCGAGGCGTTCCTTGACGGCAAGCGTCATATCCGCACCAATGTGCATGAGGATACGGATGCCATGAGCATGCCGTGGCATCGAGAGACCCAGTATCACGCCTGGGTGCCCATCATGACGGGCTGCAATAATTTCTGCACCTATTGCATCGTGCCGTACGTGCGCGGTCGCGAAAAGAGCCGCCCCTTCGAGGAGATTGTCGACGAGGTGACCGGTTTGGTGCGCCAGGGCGTGCGTGAGATTACGCTGCTGGGTCAAAACGTTAACTCATATGGTCGCGATCTGTTTGGCAAGCCGCGTTTTGCCGATCTGCTGCGTGCCGTGGGCGATACGCGTGTGGAGCGCATCTTCTTTACGTCTTCGCATCCCAAGGACCTGTTGCCCGAGACCATCGACGCCATGGCCGAAACGCCTGCCGTTATGCCGCAGCTGCACTTGGCCGTCCAGTCAGGTTCGACGCGGATCCTCAAAGAGATGAATCGCCGTTATACACGCGAGGACTATTTGGGCCTGGTCGATCGCATTCGCAACCGTATGCCCGATATCGCGCTCTCGACCGACATTATCGTTGGCTTCCCGGGCGAGACTGAGGAAGACTTTGAGCAGACGCTCTCACTTGCCGAGACGGTCCGCTATGCTCAGGCCTATACCTTCATCTATTCCAAGCGCGCCGGTACCCCGGCCGCCGAGATTGACGATCCTACGCCGCATGAGGTTATTCTCGAGCGTTTCAACCGCCTGGTTAAGGTTATCGAGACCACGGCACACGAGTATAACCAGGGTGAGCTTCATACTGTGGTTCCGGCGCTCATTGAGGGAACGAGTAAAAAGAACGACGCGGTCCTGCTGGGCAAGAGTCCTAAGAATCAGACCGTTCATGCGCCTATCCCCGAGGGTTACAGCATCGATCAGCTTGTTGGCAAGATCGTTGATGTTGACGTTGATGTTGCCAAGACCTGGTATTTGTCCGGCTCCGTTGTGGGCGAGCCGCGCTAATGGTTTCTTCCGGGGCAGGTCTTTCCGCCGTTGCGATCGTCGGTCCGACGGCGGTTGGTAAGAGTGATGTTGCCGACCGTTTGGCCGCTCGTCTTTCGTCCGAAGTGCTGTCGTGCGATGCGATGCAAATCTATCGCGGCATGGACATCGGTACCGCAAAGATGACGCCCGATGAGTGTACGGCGCCGCTGCGTCTCGTCGACATTGTAGATCCGGGTGTGGCATATTCTGCTGCTCTTTATCAGGCTGACGCTCGCGCACATGTTGAACGTCTCCTTGGTTCGGGTTGCCTGCCGGTTTTTTGCGGCGGTACGGGGCTGTATCTCAAGGCCGCCCTCGATGAGATGGACTTTCCCTCGGGCGAACTTGAGGACGATCGCCGTGCGGGCTATCAGGAGCTTGCCGAGCGTATTGGTGAGGAAGAACTGCATGCCCTGCTTGCCGAGCGTGACCCCGAGTCCGCTGCGGTCATCCATCCCCATAATGTTCGCCGCGTGATTCGCGCGCTCGAGATGCATGATGATGGTATCTCCTATGCACAGCAAAAAAGTCAGTTTAGTGTTCCGCGCGAGCATTATCATGCTCTATGGTTTGGTCTGACGCGTAATCGCGAGGTGCTCTACGAGCGCATTAACCTGCGTGTCGATCTGATGTTTGAACAGGGTCTTGTCGATGAGGTTCGCGGTCTTATGGACCAGGGGCTGGGAGACGCCCTGACGTCGATGCAGGCAATTGGCTATAAAGAAATCATCGATGCTTTCAATGGCTTGATAAGCATGGATGAGGCTCGCGAACTCATCAAGATGCGTTCGCGTCGCTATGCCAAACGTCAGCTTTCGTGGTTTAAACGCGATGACCGCATCGTGTGGTTCGATATGGACGAGTTTACGATCGATGAGGTCGTTGAGGACATCCTGCATCGTATTGAGGCTGCCTAATGGCCCGTTTCCCCCTTGTTCCCACGGCACCCGAGCCCGAGCGTGCCATATTAGTTGGTGTTGAGTGGCGCGACAATGCATGGCCACTCGATCGTTCGCTTGACGAGCTTGAACGCCTGGCCCATACGGCTGGCGCCCAGTGCGTGGCGCGTTTGTCACAGCGTCTGGTTAAGCCGTATCCAAAATCGTTTATCGGTTCCGGTAAGGTTGAAGAGCTGTGCGGCCTGGTGCATCGCATGGATGCCGATGTCGTTATCTTTGACGACGACCTGACGCCCTCGCAGCAATCCTATTTGGAGAAAGCCGTGGGCGAGCCGGTAAAGATTATCGATCGTACAGCACTGATCTTGGATATCTTTGGCCTGCATGCTCAGACGCGTGAGGGACGCCTACAGGTACAGCTGGCGCAGCTTCAATATCTTTTGCCTCGTCTGCGTGGCATGTGGAGCCATCTTGCCAAGGAGCAGACGCGCGGCGGCATCGGTTCGCGCTTTGGCCAGGGTGAAAGCCAGCTCGAGGTTGACCGTCGCTTGATTCGCAATAAGATTGCCGCGCTTCGTCGTGAGCTCAAGCAGGTTGAACAGCGTCGCGATGTCCAGTCCAAGAGCCGCATTGAGTCTCCGGCGTTTCGCGTCGCGTTAGCCGGTTATACCAATGCCGGTAAATCGACGTTGCTCAATCGTCTGACCGGCTCTACGGTACTTTCGCAGGACAAGCTGTTTGCTACGCTCGACCCGACGACGCGTTCGTATCGCCTGCCCGGCGGTCGCGGCATGACGATCACCGACACTGTCGGCTTTATTCAAAAGCTGCCGCATGGTTTGGTCGATGCCTTTAAATCGACGCTGTCCGAGGTGTTGGGTGCCGATCTAATTCTCAAAGTCGTAGATGCCTCTGACGAGGACTACGAGCGCCAGCTCGAGGCAGTCGATCGCGTTCTTGACGAGATCGGTGCCGGCGAGCGTTTGACGCTTACGGTGTTCAATAAAATCGATCTTCTCGATAGCGTTGATCGATTGAGTTTCCGTCGTCGCTATCCCGAGGCCGTGCTGTTCTCGGCCCAGACGGGCGAGGGACTCGACGATCTCGTCGACCGTATTGCTCGCGAGGCGGCTGCCACCGATGTGTTGCTCTCCGCTGATATCCCGTATCGCGAGGGCGCCCTCATCACGCTGGTGCATGAGCAGGGAACCCTTCTGCATGAGGAATATCTCGAGGACGGCGTTCGCATTGTGGCGAAGTTGCCGGCCCGAATCGCGCCGCGTCTTGAGCGCTATCGTACGGAATAAACGAGCTCTAGCACGCCTAGAATGACAGGCTGATGAAGCAGGTAGAACGGTAAGGCATGCCGACCGAGGACTGCGAGCGCCGGGATGGGATTGGCGTATGCCCATGCCGGCGCTTCGAGGCTTGATGCTCGTGCCTCCTGGGCAGCAAAAAAGCCGGTAAGGTACATAAAGACAAACGGAATGAGCGGATAGTAATCTCCCGAAACAAAGCCCGGGCCCGGGAATCCAAGCCATGCCAGGTAGGGGAGTGGGTAGACCGCCTTTGGAATGCCCCAGGTTAGGGCAAAAAGAATAAGGCACGCTGCGATGCCCCACGAGCCCGGTATTTTTGTGAGTAACGGACGGGTGAGTGCAACCACCGCGGTGCACGCTGCCATGCAATAAATGATGCCAAAGTTTACCGAATCGTCGACTGACACCAGTGTAGTTGCAATCCATACGATCAAGGCTGCGGCTGCGTATTTGAGCGCGCGCTTACCGTTATTACGCGAGAGCGTGCACATCCAACCGGCAATAAACAAAAATACCCAGCTGATACTAGCACGCCAGATATCCTGGAAAACCGTTTCGGTAAACCATGGCATTTCCCGACCATATAGGTAGGCCAAATCGTAGCAGGCGTGAAAACCCGCCATCGACAGCATCGTAAACCCGCGGACGGTATCAAATATAGTGATGCGTTTTTGCATTACGAGAACCGGCGCATTAAACCGACAACCTTACCCAAAATAACGGGGTTCGTCGCATAGATTGGCTCCATAGTGTCGTTCTCGGGCTGCAGGCGCACGCGCCCCTGCTCCTTGTAGAACGTCTTGACGGTCGCCGAGCCATCGATCATGGCCACGACGATTTCCCCGTTCATGGCGCTCTTTTGCTCGCGAACGATAATGTAGTCACCGTTGTAGATGCCGACATTGATCATTGAGCTGCCGTGAACTTCAAGGATAAAAGAGCCCTGGTCTGTGGCGATTTCGGTTGGGATGGTAAAGGTGTCCTCGATATTTTGCTCGGCCAGAATGGGCATCCCAGCCGCGACGCGACCGACGAGCGGCAGCGAGACCGTTCCGCGGGGCGCTGTGGGTTCATCGGATTTGGAAATCGAGACAGAGGATCCGTCCTCATCAAAAAGCTCTAGGGCGCGAGGCTTGGTGGCATCACGCTTGAGCAGTCCTCGAGCCTCCAGGGCAGAGAGATGAGCATGCACCGTGCTGGGGGAGGAGAGGCCTACGGCCGATGCCATCTCGCGCACACTGGGCGGATAGCCCTTCTCCTGCTGATATTCCTTGATGAAGTCGTAAATCTGCTGCTGACGCTTGGTAATTTTGCGAGCCATCAGGGGATCCTCTCTGCCGATGTCAAACAAATGTTCGATTCTTGCTTGACAGGAACAACTGTTCGAAGATAATAATAACCGAACATTCGTTCTCGCGCTAGACATTTTTGTCCGCGCGGCTTGATAAAACTGTTCTCAGCAAAACACGCGAGAGGAGAACATGATGAACGCAACGGATATGGTCCAGGGAAACCTCGCCCTTAAGCTCGAGACGCCTGCGGCGCCGGCTTTCACGGTTGTCAAAGGCGGTCGATCTGGTTTCCAAACACTGCCTGGCAAGCCCGTCCGCAGCCAGTGCGTCGCCACGTCTTCGGCCCCCGTTGCTCTGAAGGCCTCG
The DNA here is from genome assembly GCA_902496775.1 of uncultured Collinsella sp. Classification (GTDB taxonomy): domain Bacteria; phylum Actinomycetota; class Coriobacteriia; order Coriobacteriales; family Coriobacteriaceae; genus Collinsella. Next base: position 31,879 of record CABVCF010000003.1, on the reverse strand, counting down.
ACGATTGTCGCCCTGGCCGTTGCGCTCACGCTCTTCTTTGTACTTGCTACCTCGATCTTCAGCGCTCGTCACGCCGCATATGCCGAGTCGGCATCCAACGTTACCTACGAGACCGTCCGTGTTCAGTCTGGCGATTCCTTGTGGTCGCTTGCCCAGGAGCATCCGATTGAAGGTCTTTCCACGCAGGAAACCTCTGATATGATCCGCAACGTCAATCACCTGGAGCATGGCTCGCTCGATGCCGGTGCGCATCTTAAAGTTCCCGCACGTTCCTAAGATTTAAGTACCGTCGCATGGTACCCTTGTAATCGTTTTAGAGGAGGTACCATGCGCTGTCCTAAATGCGGCAAGGCACATACCCGCGTTGTTGATTCCCGCATGCAGGAATCTAATAACACCATCAAGCGCCGTCGCGAATGCTGCTCATGTAATTATCGTTTTACGACATTTGAGCGTTGTGAAGACCCTATCGAGGTCATTAAGTCAGACGGAACTAAGCAACGGTTCGACCGCAATAAGCTTCTGGTCGGTTTGATGCGCGCCACGATCAAGCGTGATATCGACACTAAGAAGCTCAACGAGATCATTGACGATATTGAGGTCGAGCTTCGCTCCCGTACGCTTACGGCCGTTACGTCCCATGAGCTGGGCGATATGGTTCTTAAGCGGTTGGCCAAGATCGATAAAGTGGCCTACATCCGCTTTGCCTCGGTCTATCGCGATTTCAAAGACGTCGATGAGTTTCTGCAAGAGCTCGACAAGCTAAGGTGATTTCATGTCCAACATTACCGTTAACATTAAACGTCTCGACCCAACCGTCGAGCTTCCCAAATACGCCCATCCTACGGATGCCGGTCTCGACCTCCGCGCCAACGAAGACTGCACCCTCAAGCCCTTTGAGCGTCGTCTGGTCTCCACTGGCTTGGCCATTGCGCTGCCCGACGGCTACGCCGGCTTCGTCCAGCCCCGCAGCGGCCTGGCCATTAAGCAAGGCCTGTCCATAGTCAACACTCCTGGCCTCATCGACGCCCACTACCGAGGAGAACTCAAAGTCATCCTCATCAACCTAGACCCCACGAACAGCATCAAAATCAACAAAGGCGACCGCATCGCTCAGCTCGTCATCCAAGAAGCCCCCACGGTCAATCTCGTAGAAGTACAAGAACTAGACGAAACCGACCGAGGAGCCGGCGGCTTCGGTTCTAGCGGCGTCGCTTAGTCGTTTACGTACTTTCCGCTGACCGGCCCGACCCGCCTATATATCATCCCATGCTCAAACATTCTCGCGGGGGCGCTCGTACCCCTCCCGCCCGTCTCTCACACATATCATTCCATGCTCAAACATTCTCGCGTCGCTTCGCTCGCTGCGAAACTGCGCGTGGAACGATATGTGTGAGAGGCGGGCGGGCGGTTACTCGCTTGAAAAAAAGCCTTTCTTTCTAGTAAGCCGATACGATAAAGGAACATCTCCTTTCTCGTATCGGCTTACCATATTTATATTTTCCGGTTTTGCCTTTGCAGATTCTAATGGTGGAGAATCTAGTGTAGCTGCTAGTACGTTAACGTAGCTTACCTGCGGGAGGCCCCTATATATCGTCCCACGCGCAGTTTCGCAGCGAAGCGAGAATGTTTGAGCATGGGATGATATATAGGGGCCTCCCGCAGGTAAGCGGACAATCCAATGCTAGCGGATATGCGCGGGTTTTCCGCCCCAGTAGAAGCGGCAGAAGGCTCGTTTGCGCTTTTGGGGTTTGCCTACGAGTTCCATGGTGGCGACGGCGATGTCTTCGGCTGCGCGTGGACGGCGCAGCACTTCGCCATTGATAAGCAGCGCTTTAAGCGACTCGGGATGGTCGTGCAGGTGGCGCAGGGTTACGATGAGCTCTCGTGCCGTGGTGACGTGCATGCTGGCGCCCATGCCGGTGAGCATAGTGGTGTTGGCTTTTTCCTGGCCATAGGACTTGCCCAGCAGGATCATCGGCAGATGTGCGCATAGGCACTCGGTGACCGTGAGTCCGCCCGATTTGAGGATCGCCAGGTCGCAACCGTGCATGAGGGCGGCCATGTCGTCGACATAGTCCAACACCGTGACGTTCTCGAGCTTCATGGCATCGAAGAGCGTCTTCAGCCGGGTGGCATACTCTACGTCTTTGCCCGGCAAAAAGACAAAGTGCATGTCTTCGAAGCTGCGCAGGAAGGGGAGTGTGTGGTCCATCGCCGCGCGAAAGCGGACATAAGGCTGAGGTAAGCTAGCGCCGGCCATTACCAGCACGATGGTCTTGTCGATGGGGAGGTTGAACTTGGCTAGCTCTTCCTCGCGATCGTAATCCGTGTCGAATCCGGTGCGAATAGGAATGCCGGTAATGCGAATCTTTGCCTCGGGCACCTTGCGCGGACGCAGGGTTTCGGCCATAAATTCGTTGGCAACACAGAATAGATCGGTGTCTTTGTGGGGCCACCAGCCCTCGACTTCGTAGTCGGTCGGTACGCAGATAACCGGAAAATCGATACCCGTAATTACGCGGGCGCCCACGGCAACATTGGCTGCCGTGATGTGTGTTGCGACCACGGCTATGGGCCTGCGGCTACGAATATAGTCGTTGAAGGCGGGGAACATAATTCGCGACCATGCCGTGCCGCCACCCCAGAGAAGATGTCCCGTAAGCGTGTATCGCCAGGTCAGGTCGTAAATTGGGCGCGTGGCTCCCGTAAAAGAAGCCGCGGTCTTATTGCCGTCGAATTTAATACGTCCAAAATCAAGGATATCGAGTACTTCAATCTCAACATCCTCGGGGATGCCATTGGTGCCGCGGATGAGGTCGAATGCCTGCGCAATCGCATTTGCGGCGGCCTTGTGGCCCGAGCCGACCGAGGCGTGCACGATGGTCACGAGAGGTTTTTGCTGAGCCAAGAGCGTGGTTTGCTTCGATTGGGGGGTGCTGTGCGTGAGCAGGGGAGCGTCGTCGCTCGTCTGCGTCTGATCCATTGATAACTCCCCTTCGACGTTGTAACACGGATTTATCATTGTAGTGCATGAGTGTCACGTTCACGTAAATTTGGGTATGAGCGCAAAGAACGACAACGTTTCGACGAGAGGACTGTTCATGACTACCGATCAGACAATCGATGTTGCGATTATCGGCGGCGGCCCTGCGGGCTATGCTGCCGCCATTTATGCGGCGCGCGCCAACCTGACGACGACTGTCCTTGAGCAGGGCATGTCTGGCGGACAGATCGCCACGTCCAACGAGATTGAGAATTATCCTGGTATTCCGCTGCTGAGCGGCGCCGAACTTGGTGAGCGATTCCAACAGCATGCTGAAGGCCTGGGGGCTCAGGTTGAATGGAGTATGGTGACAGGCGTCGATTACGATGCCGATGCGGCTCAATTTACCCTCCATCATGATATGGGCGACACAACGGCCAAGAGCGTCATTGCGTGCATGGGCGCCACGCCACGTCCTGCGGGTTTTGTTGGCGAGGACACGTATCGAGGTCGTGGCGTTTCGTATTGCGCGACGTGTGACGGTATGTTCTTCCGTGGCAAGCAGGTCTTTGTTATCGGAGGCGGCAATTCGGCATGCGAGGAGGCGCTGTTCCTGTCCGACATTGCCAGCAGCGTGACCATTGTGTTGCGTCGCGATCAGTTCCGTGCACCCGAGGGCGTTGTGAATAAGGTACTTGCTAAGGACAATATTTCAGTTAGGTACCAAACTAGTATTGTGGAGCTTTCTGGTGAAGCGATGCCCACCACAATCACGTTCAAGGACAATGCGACTGGTGAAATACACACTGAGTCCTTTGAACCTGGCTCTTTTGGCATCTTTGTCTTTGCGGGCACGCAGCCACACACCGAGCTGGTTGAGCATCTAGTCGATCTCGCTCCGGACGGCGGCATTGTTACCGACGATTCGATGGCCACCCGTACGCCCGGATTATTCGCAGCCGGCGATATCCGTTCCAAGCGTTTGCGTCAGGTTGTGACCGCTGTTTCGGACGGGGCCATAGCGGCAACCAGCGCATACGCTTTCCTACGCGGATAAGTACGATAATATATCTTATGTAAGGTTGCTATCTTTAAACAAAGTGGTTTGACGGTGCATCAATGTACAGTCAAACCACTTTTTCTTGGCGGCTATGTGGTATGCAAAACTAGATTATCTAGAATACAATATAGAAAATGAACGGAGGAACCTTATGAACCACGTCAAACATGTTATCCCGATGTCCGATACATCGGTCAGCATTAAGCCGGAGGATATTCAGCCGACGGTGCTGCCGGATGCATTTATTCAGTCCGATATAGTGGGTAAACTCAACGCGTTGAGCCTGCCACGCTATGACCAGCTGCCCAACGTAACGCTCTATCGCGATCAGGTTATTGAATATGTTGCGCTGTGGATGGAGCCGCTTTCGATTTGCGTTGAGCAGCCCGTTATCACGCCTTCGATGATCAATAACTACGTGAAGGTCGGTCTCGTTCCTGCTCCGGTTAAAAAGCAGTATGGCCGTGAGCAGATTGCGCGTCTCATCGCCATTTGTATCTTTAAGCAGGTGCTGCCCATCGCTGCGGTTCAGGCGCTTTTTAATATTCAGCGTTTGAGCTACGATGCCCCGACGGCCTTCGATTATGTGGTCGACCAGCTTGAGGCATCAATTCGCGCCGCGTTTTCTATCGAGCAGACGCCTGTACCAGATACAGCGCATCAGGTCACACGCGAGTCGCTGCTTGTGCGCAGTGCGGTATCTTCCTTCGTTTCGAAGGCGTACCTGATGAGCTATCTCAAGTTCAATGGGTTTAATAGCTAGCCGATGTATAAAGCGGGCGGGACAAAGGGCCACTGGCTCTTTGTCCCGCCCGTACGTTTGTCTAGGTGGACATTATCGGCCCGAAGCCACGCCCATGCCGTAGCCGATGATGAGACCGTGCATCTCGGCGTAATAGGAATCTAGGCCGTTGCAGGGCATGACAATCGTCTTGGAATCGGGCCAATGCTCGACTATCCGCTCAGCAAGCGCCTGGGCTCCAGCTTCGTTCTCAACGTGATCGATGATGACCTCGCCGCCCGTGAAACCCTCGGCCTCCATGGTGTCAACAATCTTGTTGAGCATCTTTTTTTCGCCACGCGTGTGCCCAACGAGTTCAATTTTGCCCGCTTCGCTCGCCGTGCCCAAAATGCGGATATTGAGCTTGTTGGCAATAACGCCGGCTGCCTTAGGAATGCGTCCAGCCTTTGCAAGGTTCTCGTAATTACACAGGCTAAAGAGAATCTTGCTGTTCTGCTCCAAGCTATCGAAGTAGGCGCAGGCGTCCTCAAAGGAAGCATCGGGGTTGCTTGCAAGATAGCGATCGAACAGCAAAAAGATTAAATCCATTTTGCCACCTGCGGCTCGCGAGTTAACCAAATGAATCTGACGGTTGGGCTCTTCGGCAAGCACCATGTCACGCGCGGTGGCAGCGGCATTGTAGCTCCCCGAGACGCCCTCGGAGATGGGCATGCAGATCGTCTTGTCTGCAAGCTTAAAGAGCTCAGCCCACTCCCCTACGCTTGGGCAGGCGCTCGATGATGCGCTGGCTTCCGATTGAATGGCAACATTAAGCTCGTGAACATCGAGCGAGAGGTTATCGACAAATTCGCGCTCCCCCACTCTGATCTTAAGGGGTGCAAATGCAAAGGTGGTATGAGGTGCGGTTGGCTGCCAATCGCGAAGATTGCAGCTCGAATCGGAGATAAGCGCCCAGCTCATTGAGGGTCCTTTCTAGTTGTTCCTCAACAATTATAGCTATCTTTTGGACAGACGTTGTGCATATCTAGTATTCAAAACTAGATTGTTTCTTAAACGCAAAACGGGCGATCGAGATAAAAGAATGGACCTCGCTCCCAAAGGATACGAGGCCCATTGTTGTTTGCTGAGTTAAAACACTTAGTAGCGAACGAAAATGTAATTGTTGTTCATACCGGCTGCGACGGAGCTGATGATAACGCCCGTCTTGTAGTCGGAAGCATGGATCATCTGGCCGTTACCAATGTAGATGCCGGTGTGGTAAGAGTTAACCACGACGTCACCAGGCTGGGGATCGGACACGCGGGTCCAGCCCATAAAGGTTCCCGTGGTGCCAAGGCGGCAATAACGGCCGGTGAGGCAGTAGCTTACAAAACCGGAGCAGTCAAAGCTGTTCGGTCCAATGCCGCCCCAAGAATAAGCATAACCGAGCTTGCTGTAGGCGCGCGAAACAACGGTACCACCGTCAACGGACTGGCTCGGTGCGGAAGGCGTCGGAGCCGGAGCGGGCGTCACGGGCTGCGGCGTGGGGGCAGGAGCGGGAGCGGGCGCAGGCGTATTGCCGCCACCATTGTTGGTCGTGCCGCCACCATTATTGGTGTTCTCGGTCGTACCGGCGGTGTCGTTGCTCACCGTGGCCTTTTCGGCGGTGCTGGCATTGATGCCAGCCTGAAGCGCGGCGTTGGCCTCGGCCTCGGCAGCAAGCTCGGCCTGCAGCTGTGAATCCAGGGAGTTCACGACACTCTGGGCCTCAGCCTGCTGGGCATTGAGCTCGTCGACCTTCTTCTGCGTCACGGCGACGTTCTTTTCCTGCTCGGTCTGCTTATCGGTGAGCTGCTGCTTAAGGTCCTTGACCTCCTGAATGGTCTGGGCCTGCTTGTCAGAAACCTTGCCGTAGTAGAACAGACGGTTGAGCATGTCGCCCAGATCGTCGACGCCCGTCAGAACCTGAAGGAGACTCAGACCGCCAGTCTTGTACTCACCGGCAACGTAGCTCGAAAGCTTTGCCTGGCCCTCGGCAATCTCTTGCTGCTTTTGCGTGATCTCGCCTGCAGTCTGATCAAGCTCCTGCGTCTGTGCGGAGAGTTCTTCATGAATTTGCTGGGTTTGGGTGCCAATCTGCTCGAGCTTGGTACGGGCAGCAGCAAGGTCGGATGCGGTATCGGCGTAGGCCGGAGCCACGAGGCCCAGGCCCAAAACACAAGCGAGGGTTGCCGTAGCAGCGCAGCGTGCCATGTTTTTGTGCGTGTTTGCTGTGCGCATGTAGCTTCCTTTCCGGTATCTAAGGGTAGCGGCTAGTCCACCGTTACCAGGCTAAAGAGCTCAACATCCTCGTTAGAAGGCGTGAGCTTCTTGCGCGGGTTGAGAAACGCAAGCTCAAGGATACAACCGTAACCTACAAGCTTTGCGCCCATATCTCGCACCAGTTTACCTGTTGCCTCGACGGTTCCGCCCGTCGCGACCAAGTCGTCCAGAATCAACACGGTATCTTTAGAGCTAATAGCGTCGGCATGGATCTCAATTGAATCGGTGCCGTACTCGAGTTCGTAGCTCTGGCTCACGGTCTCGCGCGGCAACTTGCCCGGCTTACGTGCGGGAACAAAGCCGGCGCCCAGGGCGACGGCCACGGGCACACCGACCATAAAGCCGCGAGCCTCGGGGCCCACGACCTTAGTGATTCCCATGCCGGCAAAGTGCTCGGCGAGGGCATCGGTCATGGCTTTGAGCGCCTCGGGATTTCCAAAGAGCGGCGTGATGTCCTTAAAGACGACTCCGGGCTCGGGATAGTCGGGGATATCGACGATATGAGATTCGAAGTCGTACATGGCGTGACCTTTCATGGATTGCCGGGTGAACGGCGGTTATTTGCCCGTGTTAGCAGACGAGCTATGCGAGGGGACGACGACCTTGGACGGCTGCACGAGCGACTCGTCGTGCGCGGCAACCGCGGGGACGCTTGTCGCATCGCTTTTAGCCTTGGTGGATTCGGAACGCGCGATCTCCTCATCGAGAGCATCGATGTCAGCGTCCTCGACCACGGCGTTGAGCGACTCAAAGACACGGTTCTTAAGTAACGCGGTGTGCACACCCTCGGTGAGGTCGTGCAGCTTCTTAAAAGCGCGCTCGAGCTTGGCGTCGCGCTCATCATCGGAGGTATCCATTCCGAGCATGCTTACGAGAACCTGCTCAAACATCGAAGACTCGCGATTTGCCGACGATACATACTGACGCAGGTTGCGCGGCTCAATGTGGAAGCGCGACAGCTCCGAGCAGTAACGGATAATCGGGAAATCTCGGCCATCGACGAGCTCTCGGTTCTGCGGGCTCTTGATGATGCGGATTAGATCGTTCTCGGCAAGGGAGCGGATAAACGAAATCTCGACGCCGAGCATGTCGGGAATGGTCTCGATGGGATGCAGCTTTTGCTTGGTTTCCTTGGGCTCCGTCTTAAGCGGAACATCGGACAGAAGACCCACCTCGTAAGCCAGAGTGGAAAGGTCCGTTGCGTTTTCCAAGCGCTGCTTAATGACGTTGAGCGGCATATAGCGGGTCTTCTGCAGGTGCAGGATGACCTCGAGACGGTCAACGTCTTCCTTGGAGTACTGACGGTATCCCTTAGGCGTACGATGAGGGGTAATGAGCCCCTCATCCTCTAGAAATCTAATTTTTGAGTTCGAAAGATCGGGGTATGCGCCTCGAAGTAGGTTGACGACTTGGCCGATACTCAGATAGTTGCGTTCGGCCATGCCCTACTCACCGGTTTCGATGCGCTCCGGCGTGCTCTCGTGGTAGATGAGCGTAAACGTACCGATCTGGACGGAAGAGCCGTCGTGCAGCGGGGCCGCGTTGACGATGGCTCCGTCAACCCAGGTGCCATTGAGCGAGCCCAGGTCCTCAATACGGGCGCCCAAGCCCTCACGAATAATGCGTGCGTGGCTGCGCGAGACGGTCATGTCGTTGAGGAAGATACCGTTCGCGGGATCGCGGCCGATGGTGGTCACGTCGTCCTCGAGCTCAAAGGCAGCTCCGGTCTGCGGGCCCTTGACGATGGACAGAACCGGAGCGGTGATCCGCACGTTGGCCATGAGGTCGGGAACGGTGACATCGCTCGAAGGAACACGGAAAACGCAGGTAGCGTCCGCAGTCTTATCGTTCTGAGGCATATTGTTAACCTTGTTGTCCATGACAACCCCTATCTAACGCGGACGTGCCGCAAAAAATGAACCGTACGTAATCATACCCCAATGAATCAGTCTTCGATTTCGGGGTTGAGAAAGTCGGTGTCCTCGTCCTCGGGATGCGCGATGGCCTGTTTAATGGCCACCCCTCCCTTAATGGAATAGATGACGGCGGTGAGCATGGAGAAGATGACGCCGCCGTACACAAAGAGGATGCCGAGGGGCACCGAGCTACCGTTGAGGCCTGGGAATGCCGTGAACGTGGCGGGCAGCAAATGCCAGCCGTCGATGACGGGGAACCCAAGCAGCATGAGCGAGAAGCCGGTCATGAGCAGTGCCGTGGCAATCTTGCCGGGAAAGACGACGTCGATGGGGCGCCGGTGGTAGTGGCGCACGATGAGCGTGCCGATACCCAGATAGATATCGCGACCAATGATGAGTACGCAGACCCAGATGGGCAGCTCGCCGCGGACCACCAGGCCCAGTACGCCGGTAAACAATAGCGCGCGGTCGCAGATGGGGTCCATGACTTTGCCGAGCCACGAAACCGTCTTGGTCATGCGGGCAATCTGGCCATCCATCCAGTCGGTGGAAGCCGCGATGGCATAGATGACAATGGCGACGACACGGTTGTTGTCCGTCACAAACAGGTACAGGAAGACGAGCGTGAGGACCAGGCGCGTAAAGGTAATGAAATTGGAGATCGTAAAGATCTTATTCGACGGGTAATCGGAAGTGCCGATAAGCTCCTTTTTGATCTTCTTTTTGATGCCCACAGGACTCCCCCGCTGGTTAACGACAAAACTTTCGATACTATACCCGTTCCGGCGATGTCTATCCAGCGTAAGCATAGAGAGTCCAGACATGTGGAGGATGCTGCTGGGTGCCACGAGGACTCTCGCGCCGTTGCTTTAACAAAAAACTCTCACAGGAAGTAGCCGCGAGGGCTATGTTGGTAGTTGCAGCTACAGTTATTGTTGAGGGTGAGCAGCGCGTCGCGCACGCCGTAGAGGTAGCCGCTGATGAGCGCCCAGCGCACGCGCTCGTCGAGCGCAGCGAGGTAGAGCGTCTGCATGCCACCGCCGGAAAAGCCGACGCAGCCGAGTTCGCGCAGACTCCACGCGCCGCGCGCCGCAACGTAGTCGATGAGGCGCATGAGGTCCCAGGTCTTCGGCATCGATGTGCACATCGAGCATCACGCCGACCATGAACATTGCGAGAAACGTATTTGCCGAGCCCACCGAAGCGGTGACGTCGAGCACCGGCGCAGAATAGCGATGCATCCCTTTGTACATGGGCACACAAGGGGATACAGCAAAGGCGACCGGAGGTCGCAATACCCTCCTGGTGAACAGCTAGCAAGGTGAGTAAAACCACACCGAACGCCGCTCACGCCAGGGCGGCGTTCACCTTTTGGTTCCACCTGCCAGTACCTCCTCTCTCGATGCCGCAAGGGTTTCTTCGTGGTGATAGACCGACACCGTTCATCGTTGTTACGGGCTCGTTCGCAAAGTCGTGAACACGCTCCCCTCTTGTTCAGCGCATAATGGTGCACCGTGTGCGGCTGTGCGGTCGCACGCTAAAGGAGATGTGCCCGCATGGGCATCGAGAGAGAGGATGCAGCATGAACCTGAGGGAGAAGTACGGTGAGTGGGGCCTGATCCTGGGCGCGACCGAGGGCGTCGGCAAGGCGTTCTGCGAGAAGATCGCCGCCGGCGGCATGAACGTCGTCATGGTCGGCCGTCGCGAGGAGAAGCTGAACGTGCTCGCAGGCGAGATCCGCGAGACCTACGGCGTGGAGACCAAGGTCGTGCGCGCCGACTTTAGCCAGCCCGGCGCTGCCGAGACCGTCTTCGCCGCGACCGAGGGCCTGGACATGGGCTTCATGAGCTACGTGGCCTGCCTGCACAGCTTCGGTAAGATCCAGGACACCCCCTGGGAGAAGCACGAGGCCATGATCAACGTCAACGTCGTGACCTTCCTCAAGTGCTTCCACCACTACATGCGGATCTTTGCCGCCCAGGACCGCGGCGCCGTGATCAACGTCTCGTCGATGACCGGCATCAGCTCCAGCCCCTGGAACGGCCAGTACGGCGCGGGCAAGGCCTTCATCCTCAAGATGACCGAGGCCGTGGCCTGCGAGTGCGAGGGCACCGGCGTCGACGTCGAGGTCATCACCCTCGGCACCACCCTAACCCCCAGCCTGCTGTCCAACCTCCCCGGCGGCCCGCAGGGCGAGGCCGTCATGAAGATCGCCCTCACCCCCGAGGAGTGCGTCGACGAGGCCTTTGAGAAGCTGGGTAAGGAGCTCTCCGTCATCGCCGGCCAGCGCAACAAGGACTCCGTCCACGACTGGAAGGCCAACCACACCGAGGACGAGTACATCCGCTACATGGGCTCGTTCTACCGCGACTAGCGGCTGCCGCGGCGCGTGCGCGAGGGCATGTGCGGGTTCGCAGGTAGAGATGCGAGTGCGAGGGTTTCTTTGCGGGGGCGTGCGGATGCGGCGCCTGCGAGGGAACCCTCTTTTCGTGGGTGGGCGCGACGGTATCTCTGCGCTCATCGTCGAGGGCGACCTGCCCGGCTCCCTCGCGATCTCCCCGCACGGGACCCCGCGCCCCGGCATCCTCTGGACCGTGACCCGCTTGTGCCCAGTGGCTCGGCCGATCCGGCCCTCAGGGTATCGGATTCCCGCATTCATCCGTACTTGTTCGGATGAATGCGGGAGGTGTTCGGATGAGGTTGATATTCAAGGTGTAGACCTTTTTCTTGGTACTCCTCAAATGCGGCAGGGTTTTTCGAGTTTGTAGATGCTAATATAACCCTGCTCTCGAAAGAGGGCTCAGTCCCGGCTGGTAAACCTGACGTTTGGCGTGGTGTGCGTGACACGCATAGCGGGCATGGCCGCGATAGAATTTTCCATGCGGAGGGGCTCGACCCCATAGCGCCCCGAGGGTTTCGGGGAGGGCGAACTGGCAGGCAGGGAACCGGGATACAGGCTGTCCGGAAGGAGGGGTGTAATGCCTCTTCTTCTTTTTTGCCACATCAATCTTCTGGCTTGATAGGTTTTTCGTGCGTGTGATTGGGTTGCGGAAGGGATTGGCATGAGAGTTGCGGAAATTGCGGAAAGGGTCGGTTGCGATCCTGAGTCTGCGTATGCGAAATTCGCCGACACACGTGAAGGCACACGCTTTCACAACATGCAGTGGCCCATTTTCGTCACCGACGAAAACTATCGCTCGTTTTGCAAGGTGCTGGCAGATTATGCCAACTCAGAGGAAGGCCCCCAAAGCAACGGCCGCCATGAATTGTTCCTGAGCGTGCACGAGCTGTTCGAAAAGGGCAACGAGATTGGCGGCGCCCTGAAAAAGCGCCACTACAACTTGGACAAATCGTTCATAGGCACGGACGAGGCAAATCTCATGCTGCTCAAAGCGGCGCATAAGGGAATGACCCAGCAAGCGATCGCCGCGTACCTGGGCTGCTCGCGCACGGCGGTGCAAAAACGCCTGAGCGCCCTGGCAGGCGGCGTGCGTTTTGGCGACTCCTACATCAAGGCCGAGCCGACAAGCCGCGGCGGCCTGAAGTCGACGGCTCACCCGATCTTCCTGCCGCTGCGATTGCATGAGGTGTACCTGATGCTGTCGGCATTAGGCGAGTTTCGAGCGGAACGGTCAGGCGGGGACCCAGAGCGCGTCTTGGCCGATGATCTCGCTGGCAGAATCTATTCCCAGCTGAGCGACTACGCAAAGGGCGGGATCGACAGGGCATTGACTGAACGAGGGATTCGCCGCGGTGGGCAAAGGCCCGACTTCGACTCAAGCGAGGTGTCCGTTTTAGATCGCATTGTCATGTACGAGAAGATGGGCCTCGACCTTAAAGTCGTGCTTGTAAATGGAGATAAGCTCGTCGGCCGCTACGCGCGCCACGCCGATCTTCAGAAATGCGTAAACGCCGCCGAAATAGGCAAAGATGACCGCTGTTTCGTGTTGCGACTCTTGGATGGAACATACTGGGCGGTCTACGATTCTCAAGTAGTGAGCGTAGCAGCCGCACCCGGGGATTAGGTTGCGGCCAAGTCCCTCGTCCGCCCTCCCAGGCGGTACCGCTGCGGCCGATTTCATGTTTGCTTACAGGCAAAACAGCCGCCCTTGCGTTTTTCTAAACGCAACCTCTTCGTGCGCTCGTAAAAAATCGAATCGATAAAAACTGGCAACAACCCTTCTGAACGGGTATCCTTTCGCAGGATGCGCCTCGAACAGCGCTTTCTGCCTGCGCGATTTCGTGCATGGCCGTCCTTTTCGTTCTATTTCTTAAAATGACAATCTCAGGTTTTCACGCCTTTTCGGCTTCAGACTGTATGCTGCAATCAGCTCGAGCGACCGAAGCCCATCACAACACCGAAAGGCGTGAACCATGAAGTACAACGAGAAGCGCAACAACGCCTCAGCCCGTCACCCCGAGACTGCACCCTCGATCATCAACTTCGCGTACGGTAGCAACCTTGATATCCATCAAGTTGAAACCCGCTGCCCCGGCGCGGTGCTGCTGGGCAAAGCGACCCTGAACGGCTATGAACTGGCGTTCGACACCGCCGGATACCTATCCGGGTTGGGCGCGGCAGGTAGAAAGGCATGTCTTTATCATCTAAAAAAACAGCCGGTGACCCATTCGTGACCCATCTGGTGACCCAGCATAAAAAAAGGTCAGGCACTAGGTGTCTGACCTGCAAACTTCTGGTCGGGACGACTGGATTCGAACCAGCGACCCCTTGACCCCCAGTCAAGTGCGCTACCAAGCTGCGCCACGTCCCGAAGTTTTTGTTTGTTGCTCTGCTCTCGCTCGCAACAGGTAGTATATTAACCCGAAACTTTAGCCTTGTGCAAGAACTTTTTTATAAATTTTGAAGCAAGTCCAAAATTGTATCTGCGAGCTGGGGTTTTGTTAGCACGGGAAGTTCTTGCGTACCCACTGTACTCACGATCCAGGCCTTGTTGGTGTCGGTCCCAAAGCCCGAATCGGTGCGTGAGACGTCGTTGGCGATAATTACATCGCAGCCCTTGCGGGTCAATTTGCGCTCGGCGTACTCGACAACGTTATCGGTCTCGGCCGCAAATCCGATCACGCATCGTTCGCCCTTCTGGCGCGAGAGCTCGGCTAAGATGTCAACGGTCTCGACGAGCTCGATTCGATCCAGGCGCTCGTTAGCCTTTTTGAGCTTATGGTCGGCAGGGGCCGCCGGGGTATAGTCGGCGACGGCGGCCGCACAAATTGCCGCATCGGCCGTCTGGAAGGCGCTCAGTGCCGCCTGGAGCATCTCTGCGGCGGTCTGCACGCGTACGCACTCCACACCGCGGGGAACATCGAGCGATGTCGGTCCCAACACGAGCGTGACTTCGGCACCGCGGCGTGCGGCCTCCCCCGCCAGGGCGATGCCCATCTTGCCCGACGACCGGTTACCGATGAAGCGCACCGGGTCGATCGGCTCGTGCGTGGGGCCGGCGGTGATGACGATGCGCTTGCCCGCCAGGTCCTGAGGCGCGGGGTTGAGCACCTCACAGACAGCCTCGACGATGTCCTCGGGCTCGCTCATGCGTCCCGTGTCCACGTCGCCGCAGGCAAGGTAGCCGCTGCCGGGTCCCACCACATGGACACCGCGCTCGCGCAGCGTGGACATGTTGGCCTGCGTCGCCGGCGCCTTCCACATGCCATTGTTCATGGCCGGCGCGATCACGATGGGTCGCGGCGTTGCCAGCAGCGTGGTGGAAATAAGGTCATCGGCGATGCCGTTGGCCATCTTGGCGATGATATTGGACGTCGCGGGCGCCACGACCACTAGATCGGGCTCCTGCGCAAGCGAGATATGGTGGATGGGGTCAGACGGGTCGTCGAATAGCCCAACAGCGACCGGCTCATTGGTGAGCGCGCGGAAGGTGAGCGGCCCCACAAACTCGGTGGCATGCTCGCTCATAACGACCTTGACGCGCGCGCCGCGCTTTTGCAGCAGGCGCACGATATTGCACGACTTATAGGCGGCGATTCCGCCGGTAATGCCCAGCAGGATCGTTTTTCCCTCAAGTTGCATTGAATTGTTGGATGCCGCCGTCATCATTTAAGCTTCCTTGCTGGGAAGCACCAGCAGACGGTGGCAATACGGGCAGTGCGCGATCTCGCTACCGTCGTGGTTGAGGTCGCTCATGGACGATGCCTGGAGCGCGGTGTGGCAGATGGTGGGAATGTTGCCCTTGATGGTCTCGACAGCCAGGCCGCGGAACTGCTTGAGCAGGCGCTCGTAGTCGGTGAGCACGTCGGTCGGCAGCGTGGCGGCAAGCGCGGTGCGCTCCTTAGTGGCGGCGTCAATCTGTGCCTGGAGGTCGGCGGCCTTGGCGCGGGCGGCCTTGGTATCGGCCTTCACGCCCTCCTCGAACTTGGCGATGATTGCCTGCGCGCGGGCCTCGCGGTCGAGCGCCTCCTTATGGGCGACAAGAACATCCTTGCGGGTGTGCTCGATCTTGTCCAGACGCTTTGCCAGGGTGGCAAGCTCATTCTCCAGGTCCTGCACCTCGCGGTAATCAGAACCATCGACGTGACGCTTTTTGGCAGCCTCGATAGCGTTGTTGGTCTGGATCTCGGTGGTGTTGAGGTCGTCGAGCTCAATATCCAGGTCTTTGCGCTGGGCGTAGAGCTTGGTCATCTCGGCCTTGAGCTTAACGTAGGTCTTACGCTTGGAAGCGAGCTCCTTGAGCTCCGGCATATTGGCAAGTTCGCTCTTGTTGCGGGCGAGCTCCAAATCGATCTGTTGCAGCTTGAGTAGCGTAGCGCCGGCGCTCATAAGTTCTCTCCTTTTGTCACAGTCCACCATTGGCAAGGGTTCAGTATTTTAATCGCATGACGGGGGTCGACCCCGGCATCAACTGCAGAGTTCATCAATATATCAACGAACGGCTCCTCGGAGCGGTCGTGGCCGAGCAGGATGATGCCCAGACCGCGCAGAGCTAGGTCTTGCGCCACGTGATAGCCCGCCTCGCCCGTTACGATGACATCCGCACCGGCGGCGATGGCAAGCTCGCCAAAGTCGCCGAGGGAGCCGCCCAAAATGGCGACGGTGCGGCACGGGTGATCGGCCTCGCCCCACACGCGTGGGTCGCTGCCAAACGCCGCTGCGGCGCGCGCGGCAAGGTCACGCAGGCTGCAGGCGTCGTGGAGGGCCGAGAGTGCGCCCAGACCGGTGAGCTCAGGCTCGTTCACATGCTCCAGCGAGCTCATGGGCTCAGCGCCCAGCAACTTACTTAGGCGAACACGCGCTTCGTGCGAGCGGTCCAGGTTGGTGTGAAGCGAGATGATGCTCACGCCGCAACGCGCTGCCTCGTACAGCGCAGCGCTGCACTGGGGTCGCGCGGAATCGGCCGGACAAAAGGCCTCGGGCGCCTTGATATAGATGGGATGATGCGTCAGCAGCACGTTAGCGCCGGCCTCGAGAGCGCGATGCACGTTGGCCTCGGTCGCGTCGAGTGCGCAGGCAACACCGGTGATCTTGGCAGCAGGATCTCCCACAGATAGCCCAACATGATCCCAGCCCTCGGCGTCCGCCTTGGGGTAGCGCGCCAGCAGGGCACGTTCAAGCTCGGAGACGATCATGCGGCACCTACGATCGAGAGCAGCGTCTGGGCAAAGTCGTCCAGATCTCCCGGATTCACGCGGTCATCGAAGGAAATGCGCAGTGCACCCAATGCCTGCTCGCGACCAATGCCCATCGCACTCAAAACGTGGCTGGGGTCCATGCTGCCGCTCGAGCAGGCAGAGCCGGCCGAAACCTCAAAGCCGGCGGCGTCGAGCTTGATGATGAGCTCCTCGGAGTCCATGCCGTCAACGTAGATCGAAACCATGCCGGGCAGACGGTCGGCATGGGCGTAGTCACCCATGGTGGCATGAATGTGCGGATGGGCCGTAAGCGTGGCGTAGAGCTTATCGGAAAGGGCTTGCAGCTTCTCGCGCTCGTGAGCGACACGGGGCGCCAACGTGCGGGCGGCAGCAGCAAAAGCCAGCTGCGTGCGCAGGTCCTGTGTACCGGCGCGACGGCCGGCTTCCTGTCCACCGCCAAAGATGCGCGGACGCAGCGGCGTGCGGTTCTTAAGGTAGAGCGCGCCGGATGCCACAGGGCCGCCAATCTTGTGCGCGGCAACGGTCATGGCATCGACGCCCAGCTCGGTGACATCGAGCGGAATATGCAAGTAGCCCTGGATGGCGTCGGTATGGAACAGGGCACCCGCGGCGTGCGCGGCGGCGGCAAGTTCGCGGACAGGTTGCACCACACCGGTCTCGTTATTGGCGACCATAATGCTCACGAGCGCGACGTCGTCGCCGAGCAGATCAACAAGCGTGGCAGGCTCAATGTAGCCCGCGCGGCAGGGCTGCACCAGGTCGACGGTAAAGCCGGCAGCACGCAGCAGCGGCAGGTTGTCCAGGATCGAATCGTGCTCGATGGCAGATACGATCACGCGGTTACGCTTGCGGTCGCGCTGACGGGCGCCCTCGGCAAGACCGAGGAGCGCCAGCTGGTTGGCCTCGGTGCCGCCGTTGGTAAGGATGATCTCAGACGGGCGAACGCGTGCGCCAAAGCTACGGGCGATCTCGCGACGGGCGACTTCCAGGCGTGCGGCGGCCTTGCGGCCAAGCGAGTGCAGCGAGTTGGGGTTGACGCCCGCAAGCTCGCTGTCGTCATATTCGCGCTGCGCAAGGCGCGCCTCGGCGCGCATGGGCGTCGAGGCGGCATAGTCAAGATTCACGGGTATGCGGTTTTGACCTGCGGTCATAAGGGGTTATGCCTCCTGTGCAGCCTCATTGCCCAGCTTCTGCAGCAGCGCAACTTCGGCGGCGGGATCTTCGGACTTAAATACGGCGGAGCCGGCCACGAGGACGTTGGCACCGGCCTTGACGACCTCGGCAATGTTCTTAGAAGAAATGCCGCCGTCGACCTCGATAAGGGGCGAAACGCCGTGACGCTCGCACATGGCCTTAAGCTCGTGGAGTTTGGCAATGGTACCGGGGATAAAACTCTGGCCGCCAAAGCCAGGGTTCACGCTCATCAGCAGCACCATATCGACGACGTCGATGATGCTCTCGAGTACGCAGACAGGCGTTGCGGGGTTGAGCGCCACGCCGGCCTTGACGCCGCGCTGCTGCAGGTGCGTGAGCGTGCGGTGCAGGTGCGTGGAGGCCTCGTAGTGAACGGTGATCATATCGGCACCGGCGTCGGCATACCAATCGACCGTCTCGTCGGGGTTCGACACCATGAGGTGCGCGTCGACCGGCACGTCGGTGGAGCGCTTGACGGCCTTGAGGATATCAACGCCAAAGGTGAGGTTGCCGGTAAAGTGACCGTCCATCACGTCGAAGTGCACAAAGTCGGCACCGGCGATCTTGTCGAGGTCGCCCTTGAGGTTGGCCATATCAGCCGAAAGGATGGACGGAGCGATTTTAATGGAACCCATGGTAGTAGCCTTTCTGCATTAGTCGGTGAGTCCGTAGAACTCTTGCGATGGGACGCGGTCGGTGAGAATCTCGAGCGCCCTATCCAAAGTAACACCGTTGTAGAGCGTTTGCTCCACGGCAAAGGTGAGCGGAATGTCTACGCCCAGTGAACGGGCGAGCTCGCTGACGCTGCGGGCCGCGACGGCGCCCTCGACCACCATGTGCGTGCGCGCCTGGTACTCATCGAGCGACACGCCGTGAGCAAATTCGTAGCCAAAGGTGCGGTTGCGCGAATGCTCCGAGGTACAGGTGGCGATGAGGTCGCCCATGCCGGCAAGACCCATACAGGTCATGGCCTGGCCGCCGCGGGCGTGCACCAGGCGGCTGATCTCGGCCAAGCCGCGCGTCATGATGAGGGCAAGCGTGTTGTCGCCCGAGCCGGAGCCGGCGGAAATGCCGCACACGATGGCGATGACGTTTTTCATGGCGCCGCAAACCTCGACGCCGGTCATGTCCTGCGACAGGTAGATGCGGAAGGCCGTGGATAGGAGTAGGTCCTTAAAGGTCTCCCCTATCTGCGAGTCTTTGCTGGCGATGACGGCGGCAGAAAGTCCGCCGCGGCAGATCTCCTCGGCATGGTTGGGACCCGAGAGTGCCGCCACACGCGCTTCGTTGCCGATCTCGCTGGCAATGACCTCGCTCATGAGCAGGCCGGACTCGGGCTCAATACCCTTGGTGAGGCAGAGCACCGGGGTGTCGGCGGCGATACAGAGTGCTGCCTGATGGCATACGCTGCGCAGGTGCGTGGAGGGAACGGCAAAAATGATCGCCTCGGCGCCGTCGAGCGCCTGCGCCAGGTCCGTCGTGGCGACGACGTTGCCGGGCATCTCATATCCCACCAGATACCGGGGATTGCGGTGCTCGCCATTGATGCCGGCGGCCGTCTGCTCACTATGGGCCCACATGGTCACGCGCTCGGCTCGCGCGGCGGCAAGGCCGGCGACGGCGGTTCCCCAGGAGCCGGAGCCAATCAGCGCAACATTCATGACTCTCTCCTACTTATCGTCGGGTTCGGTGACGCGCTTGGTAAACGAGAGCTTGGACTCCTTGCCCGTCATGAGCTTTTTGATGTTCGCACGATGGGCCCACACCACGGTGATGCCGATCATCGCCATGCAAAACTTAAGTCCCAGGCTGCCGTACGGAAAGACCGCGCAGACGGCGATGGGAAGACCGATGGCCGCGGCAAGCGAGCCTACCGACACAAACTTGGTGATGGCGACGGCCACGATAAACATGCCCAACAGCGAAAGTCCGATGGGCCAGTACCAGGCGAGGATGACGCCCAGGCCCACGGCGATACCCTTGCCGCCATGGAAGTTGAGGTAGGGCGAGAAGATGTGGCCCCACACCGCTGCCAGGCAGATGACGCCGAGCATCCAGTCGCCGGGGGCTCCGGGCGCCATGATGCTCGCAGGAAAGCCATAGCCCACGCTCGCGATGAGCGGACGGGCGATAAGAACGCAGATGGCGCCCTTCAGGCAGTCGAGCAGCAACGTGAGCGCGGCTACCTTGGGACCGGCCACGCGCAGTGCGTTGGTGGTACCGATGTTGCCGGAACCCGCCTTACGAATGTCCGTGTGGTTGAACACGCGGCCCAGGATCAGGCCAAACGGAATCGCTCCGATAAAGAACGAGACCACGGCGCAGATGGCGGTCAGCAGAATCGGATTATGCATCCTTTTGCTCCTTCTTCCTAAAGAAGAGTCGAATGGGCGTGCCGGAAAAATCGAAGGTCGAGCGCATACGGTTCTCCACGTAGCGCTGGTAGGTGTCGTTGACCAGATCGCTGTGGTTGACGAAGAACGTAAACGTCGGCGGGTTGACGCCCGTCTGGGTCACGTAGTGCATGCGCAGGCGGCGCTTGCCGTCCACCACGGTGTGGCCAAACTCGCGCAGGTCGGTGAGGAACGTGTTGAGGCGCGAGGTGGTGATCTTTTGCGAGCGCGTCTTCTCGGCAGCGTCGACCATCGCCCAGATCTTCTCCACGCTGCGGCCGGTCAGGGCCGAGATGCGCAGGTACTGGGCCCAGGGAGCCATGACGCCCAGACGGCGGTCGACGGTCTCCATGCAGGCCTCGCGCTTGCGGTCGTCATCGAGCAGGTCCCACTTGTTGAGCAGCACCACGATGGCGCAGCCGCGCTCGATGGCCAAGCCCATGACCTTCTGATCCTGCTCGGTGACGCCCACGGAGGCGTCGACGACGAGCAGCGCCACGTCGGCGCGGTCGATGGCGCGCAGGCCGCGGACCATGGAGTAGTACTCAATGTTCTCGTACACGGTGCTCTTCTTGCGAATGCCCGCGGTGTCGACCATGCGGTAGTGCTTGCCGTTACGCTCGACGACGGTGTCGATGGCATCGCGCGTGGTGCCGGCGATGTTGGACACGATGGAGCGATCGGCGCCCAGGATGCGGTTGAACAGCGAGGACTTACCGGCGTTGGGGCGGCCGATGATGGCCACGTTCAGCGCATCGGGGAACGCGTCGGCGACCTCGTCCTCCTCCTCGGGCAACAGGGCCACGATGTCGTCGAGCAGGTCGCCCGTGCCGTGGCCGTGCAGGGCCGAGAGCGGCGTGGGCTCGCCGATGCCAAGCGAATAGAACTCCCAGATGTTGTCGTTCTCGCGATCGGGGTTGTCGAGCTTGTTCACCAGCAGAAAGACCGGCTTGTCGCAGCGCTTGAGCATGCGGGCGACCGACTCGTCCTCCTCGGTGACGCCGGTGCGGCCGTCGACCACAAACAGGATGACGGCGGCTTCCTCGGCGGCGGCGAGGGCCTGGTCGCGGATGGACGTGGCAAAGACGTCATCGCTCTTGAGCGGCTCGATACCGCCCGTGTCGACGATGGTGAACTCGCGGCCGTTCCAATCGGCCGTGTGGTATGAGCGATCGCGCGTAACGCCGCGGGACTCATGGACGATGGCGTCCGAGGTCTGGGCCAGGCGGTTAACGAGCGTGGACTTGCCCACGTTGGGGCGTCCGACGACGGCGACGATAGGTTTCATCTGCACTCCTTTAATGGGTAGGGTCAGTGGGAATAGTTGAATTGGCGGGCGTTATGCCAAGGATGTGCTCCAGGGTATCGAGCAGCTCATGCGGCATGGTCGACACCACATGAACCTCGGCGCCGCGACCGGTAAGGCTTGCGAGTAATTCGTCACGATGATACTCGTCAAGGGTCATACCGTCGGCGTTGAACATGAGCTTAGGCACAAAGAGCATAACCCCCGACAGGTCCTGCGGCAGCTGCTCCAAGATGTCGCAGGCGACGATGAGGCCGGTCACGTCCACGTTGCCGCCAAAGTAACGGTTTTTGATGGCCGTGACGGTACCGGCAAGGCCCTGTGGAGACTCCACAAAGCGCGCCACCGTGTCGCGTGCGCTGGCGCCGGAGAGGCACAGGAGGCGCTGGTTGCGTTCGGCAATGCCAGCGCGGACGCGGGCCAGTCGCTCGGCGTCGGCGTCAAGCACGTTGTCGGTCTCGTCCAGATAGGAGCGGATCATGCCGATGCCGTCGTAGTACTGCGGGTAGCCGTCGTAAAAGTCCGCCTCGGGAGGCTCGATGCCGGCATCCAGGTAGAACTCGTCGCTCATCTGGAAGGTGTGGCGGCCAAAGCGTTCGTAGGCACGATCCTGGAAGGGCCGGATCATGGCGATAGTCTCGCGTGCCAGCTCGGGCTTGTCGCTGTAGGACCAGGTAAAGCGATTCTGGTGCTTGGTAAAGCCCAGCGGCACAATGCCCAGGCTCGTGATCTGCTCGTGCTCCTCGCAAAAGCGTAGGGTCTTTTGCAGTTCCTCACCGTCGTTCATGCCGGGGCACAGCACGATCTGCGCGTGAATCTCGATGCCGGCAGCCATGATGGCCTCGAGCACGTCCATGCCGCGTTGGGCGTTTCGGCCCATCATGCGGCGGCGGACGTCGGGGCTTACGGCGTGGACCGACACATTCATGGGGCTCATGTTGCGGGCGATGACGTTTTGAACATCTTCGTCGGTGAGGTTGGTCAGCGTGACGAAGTTGCCCTGCAAAAAGCTCAGGCGGTAGTCGTCATCGCGGATATAGAGCGTTGAGCGGCCGCCCTTGGGCAGCATGGTCATAAAGCAGAACACGCAGGCGTTCACGCAAGTGCGCATGCCATCGAAGATAGGACCATCGAACTCCAAGCCCCAGTCCTCGCCGGGAAAGCGATCGAGCTCAACGGGGGTGACGGTGCCGTCGCGCGGATCGAAAACCTCCAGCTCGACGGTGTCGTCGTCTGCCTCCCAGAGCCACACGATCATATCGGTCAGCTGCTCGCCGTTGACCGTGAGCACGCGCATGCCCGGCTCGATACCCACATCCCATGCGGGCGATTCGGGGCGCACGTTTTTAACGAGCGCGCCCTCACCCGGCTCGGGGTCGCGGCTGCGCCCGTAATCGGCCACCTCGGCGGCGTATGCGGGTACGGTCTGGTCCATGATTAGCGGCAAAGCTCCTTGATGCGCTCGACGGCGCGCTCGATGTGTTCTTGCGGAGTGGAGGCTCCGGCGGTGATGCCGATGTGGTGTGCGTTGACAAACCATGCGGCCTGTAGCTCGGAAGATTCCTCTATGTGATGTGTGCGCTCGCAGGTGTCTGCGCAAATCTGCGCCAGGCGGCGGGTGTTGCCCGAGTTCTTGCCGCCCACCACGACCATGCAGTCGCAGCGGTTGGCAAGTGCGGCTGCTGCCTGTTGACGCTCGCTCGTGGCGGCGCAGATGGTGTTAATCACGCGCAATTCCTGCACGCGCGGGGTGATGGCGGCCACGACCTCGGCCAAGTTCTGCGCGGTTTGGGTGGTCTGCACAACCAGGCCTACCTTGCCTGTGAGCGGCAGCGCGTCCGCATCGGCGGCGCAACTCACGACCTGCGCGTCATCGCCGGCATGGCCCAGGATGCCCTCAACCTCGGGATGGCCCGGCTCGCCCACGACGAGCACGCGATAACCCTCACGTACCAGGCGCTCGGCGGCCACGTGGACCTTCTTCACGTAGGGGCAGGTAGCATCGACCACGTCGAGGCCGCGCTCGCGAGCGGCCTCGATCACCTGCGGCACCACGCCGTGCGCGCGAATGATCACGGTGCCCGATGCGGCATCGTCCAGGGTGTCGGCCAGACCGACGCCTGCCTCGGCAAGCTCGCGCACCACGATGGGGTTATGGATGAGCGGGCCCAGGGTGTGGACCTGAGCGTTCTCCCCCGCCTGCGGGGCGGCCGCCAGGGCCATATCGAGCGCGCGCTGCACGCCGTAGCAGGTGCCGGCGTGGGCAGCGATTTCGATGGTGGGGGCGTCTGCCTTGCCGGACACAGCCTTGGCAGTATTCATGACATCCTTGCCCATGGCTAGAACCTACCCGGGTGCTCGGCGCACAGGTCATCGCGCATGGCGTAGACGCGACTCATGGCTTCGGACTCAAACCATGCCAGGCGCTCCTTGCGCTTTAGCTCGGCCGGCGCATCGGATAGCGAGATGGCCTTGCCGGCGCGGATCCAGCACTTTTTGGGACGCATAAGCTTTTTGCCCACAGGCGTGATATCGGACCAGCCGCAGATAGCGAGCGGGTTGACGGGTGCCTTGCCCATCTGGGCGATGAGCGCAAAGCCGCCATGGACCTCGGGCTTGATCTCGCGCGAGCGGATGCGCGTGCCCTCGGGGAAGATCAAGACGTCCTCGCCGCGCTGCAGCGCATGCTGGGCGGCGCGCAGGCACTTCATGTCAGCGGTGCCGCGCTCGACGGGAATACCGCCCACGCGGCTAAAGGCCCAGCGTACGATCTTGCTCTTGGCAAACTCGGATTTAAAAATGGGTCGAATGCGACGGCCGCCAAAGAACAGAGCTGTCTCTACGGCCAGGAGCTCGGCCATTGAGGTGTGGTTGCAGATGACGACGCTGCCGCGGCCTTCCTGGCGCTCAAACAGCAGATCGGCGTCCTCGACCTTCCAGCGCCACATGAGCTTGGAGAAAGCCCAAAGGATTGCCATGACCACGAAGACGGTGCCGCGGATGAGCGCGGGGAACTCGGCATAGGGGGCGTTGTAGTAATCTTCGGGCGTCTGCTTAAACAGGCGCATGGGTTACCTCCTTTGGTTGATGAGGTCCTCGATAATGCGGACGACCTCATCGATGGTGTGGGCGGTGGAGTCGACGTGCACCGCGTCCTCGGCGGGCACGAGCGGCGCGACCTCGCGGCTGCTATCGAGCTTATCGCGCTGCTTGAGGGCGTCGAGGGTCTCGTCGACCTCGGTCTCGAGCTGTGCGTCGCTGAGCGGCTGGGCGTCGTTTTGGTGGCGCTGCAGCACGCGGCGACGGGCGCGCTCGCGCGGGTCGGCGGTCAGGAAGACTTTGACCTGCGCGTTGGGGAACACGACGGTGCCGATGTCACGACCCTCGGCCACGATATCGCGGTCCTCGGCGGCGCGGCGCTGATGGATGAGCATGGCCGCGCGCACGCCCGGGTAGGCCGAGACCTTGGACACGTTGGCGTCCACCTGCGGGGTGCGGATGGCAGCCGAGGCGTCCTGGCCGTCGATGGTCAGACGTGTGTCCTCGCCGGTGCCGTTGGTAAAGCGAATCTCGATCTGCTCGGCGAGGGCATCGATGGCCGCCTCGTCGTCCAGGTCGATGTCGCGGGCGAGGGCAGCGAAGGTGACGGCGCGATACATGGCACCCGTGTCGAGCTTGTTAAAGCCCAGCTGGCGGGCGATCTCCTTGGCGATGGTGGACTTGCCGGAACCGGCGGGGCCGTCGATGGCGACGATCATGCAATGCTTCCTTTCGGTGGTTGACGTGCTGGTATGGGACGCGGACGCTGCGGCTTGGCGGACTGGCTAGTCCGTGTAGCGCTCGCGGTAGGTGTTGCGCTTAGGCGCGGAGCCGTGGCTGCCGTGGTGACGCGTGCGGGTCGCGGTGTTGGTTGCCGGCGCGGCGCCGCGTTTGGAGCTTGCCTGCTTGGGCGGAATGCCGCCGGACTTGAGGATCTGCACCTCGCGGTCGGTAAGCTCGCGCCAAGAGCCCTTGGCAACGTCCTTAAGCTCCAGGCCGGCAAAGTTACAGCGGTGCAGGCGAATCACCGGGTGGTGGATCTTGCTCAGCATGCGCTTGACCTGGTTCTTGCGCCCCTCGCGGATGATGACCTCCACGGCGGTGGTGCCGGGCTTAACGCCTTGCGGAGCCACCGCCTCGGCTTCGCGCGCGTTGATGACACGGCAGATTGCCGGCTGGCACAGGCCGTCGTCGAGCTCGATGCCGCGACGGAGTGGTTCCAAGTCGCGGTCGGTCAGGTGGCCGTCCACGAGCGCCTGGTAGGTCTTGTAGACGTGCTTGCTGGGGTGCAGCAGATCCTGCGACAGGTCGCCGTCGGTGGTAAAGAGCAAAAGGCCCGTGGTGTCGCGGTCCAGGCGACCCACCGGGAACAGGCCCGGAAAGCGGTCGCGGGGAACCAGATCCGCCACACAGGGACGCTCCTGCGGGTCGCTCATGGTGGTGAGGTAGCCAGTCGGCTTGTAGAGCATCAGGTACACGGCGCCCTGGTTGAGCTTGACGGGCATGCCGTCGACCTCGATATGGTCGCGGTCCACATCGACCTTGGTGCCCAACTCGGTCGCGACCTGGCCGTTGACGGTCACGCGGCCGGCGGTCATCAGGTCCTCCGAGCCGCGGCGGCTCGCCACGCCCGCACGCGCCAAAAAGCGCTGCAGGCGCATGGTATGCGGGTAGACGGGCTGGGCGTCGGTCGCGGGCGCGCCCGTGGCGGCGGTGCGCGTCTCCCCTACTTCGTTAGTCCTCGTCATGCATGTCCTCCGAGGTCTCGTCTACGACCAGGGTCTCCAAGTCCTCGACTGCCTCAATATCTTCAACATCGGTATCGATCAGTTCGCGCTCTTCGTCCAGGTCCTCGGCCTGCTCCTCGAGCGTTGACTGAATGCTGCGGCCACTAAGGCGCTCGCGGATAAACTGGCGCGACTGCTCGTCAGGGGCAAACTGCTCCAGATCGGGCAGGTCGCGAGTGGAGCGAAGGCCGAACTTTTCCAAAAAGGCGTTGGTCGTGCCGTAGATGATGGCCTGACCGCGCTCGGGGTCGCGGCCGAGCTCGCGCACCAGGCCCTTGTCCACGAGCGAGGCGATAACGCCGTCAGAGTTGACGCCGCGGATGCCCTTGACCACCTCGCGCGTGACGGGCTGGTGGTAGGCGATGACGGCCAAGGTCTCGAGCGCCGCCTGCGACAGCTTTTGCGTGTCCCAGCTCAGCACATAGGCCTCGACCACGTCGTGGTAGGCGGGGTGCGTAAACAGGCGCCAGCCACCGGCAACCTCGCGCAGCTGAAAGCCGCGGTTGGCCTCCTCATACTCAACCTTGAGCTCGGCCAAAAGCGACGCGCACTCGCCGGGGGCGATATCCAGTGCGCCGGCCAGCGCGGGCGCACTCACTGGGTCGCTCGACACCAGCAGGAGCGCCTCGAGGGCGCCTTTGAGGCTGTTTGCCTCCAGCGTGGAAAGGGTTGACATGGTTGCGGCTCCTATTCGGTGAGCTCGGGGCCCTCGCCGGGCACGTATGCCTCGGCGCCCTCGACGCGGTTGATTTGAATGGTTCCGAAGATCTCGTCCTGGCTCAGGGTGAGCGAGCCGCGCTTGGCGAGCTCGAGCATGGCCAGGAAGGTGACGACGAGCTGCTCGGTGGTGGCGGCGCCGTCCAGCAGCTCGCGGAAGGTGCAGGTTTGGTGCGCCATGGTAAAGCGGTCGACCGAGGCCACCGTCAGGTCGAGCGGCACGCGATGCGGTGCCACGTGCTCGGCCTCAAGCAGGAAGGTCTGGCGCTTGCCGTCCAGGTCGGCGCAGATGACGGCGAGGCCGCGCAGGGTGATGCCGGCCAGGTAGTCGGGCATAAGGCCTAGGAACTCGGGGTCGGGGCCGGCCACGCGCGGATGCATGCGGCTTTCGGCCTGCATGCGCGCGCCAAGGGCCGCTGCCGCGCCCTTAAATTGCTTGTAGGCGATCAGGCGCTGAATCAGGACCTCGCGCAGGGCGTCGCCGTCAAGCGCGCTGAGTTCCTCGAGGTCTTCATCGTCCTCGTCATCATCGTCTGCCTTGCGCGGGGCCTCCTGGGGAACCAGCGAGGCTGCCTTAATGTCCAAAAGGGTTGCCGCGACCAGCAAAAAGTCGCTCGCCACGTCCAGGTCCAGCGCCTCGATGCGCTCGACCTCGGCAAGGTATTGCTCGGCCACCTCGCTGATCGAGATGGCGCCGATATCAACTTTTTGGCGGGTTACCAGCTGCAGCAGCAGGTCGAACGGTCCGCTGTAGACCTGCGTTGACACGCGATACGACATCTTCGACCTCCTTTGACGGCGCCTTCGCGGCGCGGTTTGGGTGCATGTTGCGACCGTTTTGCACGATCGACCTGTAAGTTTACCTTAGATGCCGGCGATTGCGAAGTTGAGCAGCCACTCGGCGAGCGGATACACG
This sequence comes from uncultured Collinsella sp., assembly GCA_902496775.1. Lineage (GTDB taxonomy): Bacteria > Actinomycetota > Coriobacteriia > Coriobacteriales > Coriobacteriaceae > Collinsella. The sequence continues at coordinate 3,902 of CABVCF010000003.1, read as the reverse complement.
GTAACGTCGAAATAGCGCCCGATTACATCGATGCCGGTCCACATGGGCAGCAGATACAGCACAATGATGAGTATGGGCATGGCGTATTGCTGCAGGCGGTAGTAGTTGGCGAGCGCCTTGCCCTTGAGGAACGGGACGATAATCGACGAGCCGTCAAGCGGCGGGATCGGAATGAGGTTAAAGAACGCGAGCGACAGGTTGACCACGATAACCGCGGCGCCGAAATTCATGATTTGGGACGCCACGGCAAAGGACATGCTGGCGTAGAGGTTGCCGTATGCCGCATGCATGAGGGCGGCTGCGAGACACGCGAGCGCGATGTTTGATGCGGGGCCGGCCGCGCTCACCAGGACCTCGTCGCGCTTGGGGTGCTTGAGGTTGTTGAGGTAGACGGGCACGGGCTTGGCGAAGGCGAACACCGGGCCGCCGGCCGCGAGCATCAGCAGTGGCAGGATGACGGTGCCGAACGGGTCGATGTGGTTGAGCGGGTTGAGCGAGACACGACCGCGCGAGCGGGCCGTCTTGTCGCCGAGCGCCCAGGCCGCGGCGGCGTGCGCGCTCTCATGGATCACGATGCCAACAATGACGGCAACGGCGCTGGCGAGCAGGTTCATGAGGTAGCTGCTGGACATGTTGCTCCTCTAGCGGACGCGGCGCGAGGCGCGCGTGAGCAGGTAGTCGGCCACAAACAGGATGACGGCCACGATGGCGTAATCCAAGCGGAACACACCGCCGAAGGGCGATGTGATGACGCCGTAGCCGGCGATGGCGCTCGGCAGTGCGCGCGAAAGCTCGACGACAAAGCCCACGATCTGCAGCTTGGCGGTGAGGCCGTTAAAGCACAGCAGCACGGTCATCGCGCTCATAAAGATGCCGCAGATGCGACAGGCGATGGCGATGATGCTCATCGCCACGGCAGCGGCCTTACGAGAGTTCACGCGCGGTCTCCTCTTCAATCTGGGTGGAAAGCTCCAGCCATTCGTCCTCGAGCTTGGGCAGCTCTTGCTTAAGGCCGTTATATTCCCCCAGCGCGGCGTTGAACTTGTCCTGATCGGCATAAAGCTCTTCGCTGGCCATCAATTCCATAAGCTCGTCATAGCGGGCGCGCTTCTTGTCGAGCTCCGCCTCGATCTTCTTAAGCTGGTTGCGCACGCCCTTGAGCTTTTTGTTGAGCGCGGCACGGGCCTGGGCCTCGGCGCGCTTTTGCTCCTTGGTTTTTTTGCCCTCGGCAGGCTTGGGGGCCGCAGCGGGGCTGTTGGTCTGAGCGGCGTTGGCTTTGGTGGGCTTGGTCGCGGCCGGCGCGCTCTCACCTGACGCCTCGGCGGCGGCGCGGGCTGCGAGGTCCTCGCGCTTGTAGAGGTAGTAGTCGTAGTCGCCATCGTAGACCGTGACCTTGCCGTCGCGGATGTCGATGATGCGGTTGGCCACGGCGCGTACCAGGTGCTCGTCGTGGCTGATCAGCACGATGGTGCCGGGGAAGTTTTGCAGGGCGTTCTCGAGCATGTCCACCGAGTCGATGTCCAAGTGGTTGGTGGGCTCGTCCAGGCACAGGAGCGCCTCGGGTGCCACGAGCATCTTTGCCAGGGCCAGACGAGCCTTTTCGCCGCCGGAGAGGACGCGGACCTGCTTTTCGATTGCGTCGTTGTCGCTAAACAGGAAGGCACCAAGCAGGCTGCGCTGCTGGGGCACGGTCCACTTGGGCGTGACGGTATCGATCTCTTGCAGGACGGTATTGGACTCGGTCATGCCTTCGAGCGCGTGCTGGGCATAGTAGGCGACGCCGACGTTGGTTCCCAGGTCGCGGGTGCCGGTGGTGGGCGGCTCCAGACCGGCGAGGATCTTCATGAGGGTGGACTTGCCGGCGCCGTTAGGGCCGACGAGCGCCACGTGCTCGCCGCGGTAGAGCTTGAGGTCGATGTCGCTGTAGATGTGTTTGTCGCCGTAGGACTTGGATACGCCCTCGAGCCCTACGACCATGTCGCCGGAGCGTGGCGGGTCGGGGAACTTAAAGTCGATGTGCTTGTGGCCTTCGGGCAGGATGACGAGCTCCTTTTTGATCTGCTCGATCTTGCGGATGCGCTCCTGCGCCTGGGCGGCCTTGGTGGGCTTGTAGCGGAACTTGTCGACGAAGACCTGCATGTGGGCGATGTCGCGCTCCTGGGCAGCGCGCTTGGCGCGCATCTGCTCCAGGTTGTCCTCGCGCTGCTTAAGGTAGCTGCTGTAGTTGCCGGTGTAGGTGGTCACGCGGCGGTTCTCGAGCGCGGCCACGTGGTCGACGCAGGCGTCCATAAAGGCGCGGTCGTGACTGACGATGAGGACGGCGCCGTCGTAGTTGGCGATAAAGCCGCGTAGCCACTGGACGCTCTCGAGGTCCAGGTGGTTAGTGGGCTCGTCGAGCAGCAGCAGGTCGGGGTGGCGCAGGAAGAGCTTTGCCAGCGCGATGCGCATCTGCCAGCCGCCCGAGAACTCGGAGCACGGGCGCTCAAAGTCGGTGACTTTAAAGCCCAGGCCGGACAGGATCTTGCGGGCGTTGCTCTCGAGCTCGTAGCCGCCCAGGTGCTCAAAGCGGTCCTGGACCTGGCCGTACTCGTTAAGGAGTGCATCGACGTCCTTACCCTGCTCGGAGAGCTCGGTGATCTGGGCCTGCAGCTCGTTGGCGCGCTCGCCCATGCGGCGGATTTCCTTGGCGGCTGCCATGACCTCAGCGAGGATCGTGGTGTCCTTTTGCTCCAGGTTGGTTTCCTGCTCGAGGTAGCCCACCTGGCAGTCTTTTGCGTGCTGGATCTGGCCGGCGTCGGGGCTGTCAATGCCCATGATGATCTTGAGCATGGTGGTTTTGCCGGCGCCGTTGGGTCCCACGAGCGCAAAACGCTCGCCGGGGTTGATCTGGAAGGACGCGCCGCTAAAGAGGACGCGCGCGCCGAAGCTTTTTTCGATCTTGTCGACCAGGAGGATCATGGTGCCGCCTTTGACCTTGTGTGCCTATATGAAAAAAGGCCCCAACTTGCGTTGGAGCCTCATTCAATGCTCGGGTGGAGACGAGGGGGATCGAACCCCTGACCTCTTGACTGCCAGTCAAGCGCTCTCCCAGCTGAGCTACGCCCCCGTGCGAAAAAGTACTATACGGGAACTCGGACCACGATGCAAGGACAATTTTGGAAAATTTCGCAGTCGCGGCGCGGGCCGCCATCCGCCCAACGGCCGTCCTGCCGGCGCCAGGTCCGTTACCGGGGCCGATCGCGCTCCCGCCGACCCGGCGATCTCAAAACCATGCCGGTTTACGGGGCCAGGCCGGGAACCCCCGAGCATGCCGTAATCTGTAAAATTAAAACCGCAGGTAGACGGCTTGCGCATTCCGTGAAATGCAGGGCATGGACGGCCGGTCCGGGTCCAGCCCCGTAATCCGACATAGTTTTGAAATGGTTCTTGTCAACCAGCATTAACAATTACGTGGATTTGAACCGCAAACGTTTATCAAAGCAATTTGGCAGGCATATGGAGTGGGAACTATGGCAAAAAGAAGCCGGGCTATTTGCCCGGCCCCTTGATTCTCTGGTGGGCCCTCCGGGATTCGAACCCAGAACCCAGGGATTATGAGTCCCCTGCGCTAACCGTTGCGCCAAGAGCCCTTATAAAATGGCGTGTGCGATAGAGGCCAGCAAAACAGGTCCCTATCTTGAACCACGACGTGAAATAGTACCATGCACGTGGCGCCCGTTCAACGCACGATCTTGTCGACCAGGAGGATCATGGTGCCGCCTTTGACCTTGTGTGCCTATATGAAAAAAGGCCCCAACTTGCGTTGGAGCCTCATTCAATGCTCGGGTGGAGACGAGGGGGATCGAACCCCTGACCTCTTGACTGCCAGTCAAGCGCTCTCCCAGCTGAGCTACGCCCCCGTG
>CABVCF010000002.1 GCA_902496775.1 uncultured Collinsella sp. | reverse complement strand
CGGTGCCGACGACGGAGCACGTGGCAGAGACCTCCTGGCTCTCTGCCTTGGCAGGCTGAGCCTTGGCCTCTCCAGCGGCAGAGACAACGGCGGTGTCCTGCTTCGAGGCATCGGACGTCGATGCAGCCGGTGCCTCATTGCCGGCAGCGCTATCGTCCTCAGTCTTGTCGGTAGGGCCCGAAGCTGTCGCAGTGGCATCTTGCTCGGCAGTGCCCCCATTCGCCACCATGCCGCTCGCATTGAGGTCGGCAGCAGGGCTTGTCGCGGACTCACCAGAGCCGTTCTCGGCAAGCGGTGCCGCCTGAGCCACAGCCTCGGCAATGCCCTCGGCGCCCTCGGCCCACAGCTGAGCCGGTGTGGTGCCAAAGGCCATCGCGAAGGCCAGGAATGCCACCAGGCCGCGCTTGGCTACGCCGCGCGCAATTGCGCCACGGCGATGCGAGACGCGCTGGCGCTCGTCCTCAAACATATCCATTTGTCTCCTACTGTCTGTACTTGGAGCGTTGCCTTGAGACTGCCCCACGTCATCGCGCATGTTGCGCTCGAGTTCCCCCATCGGGGTCCCCCTTCCCTCCAGAGCCCTATGCACACCGGCGGCAAAAGCCGCAGCCGCATGCAAGACGGGAGGCGATCCGACTTAACCTTAACGACTCGGGCACGTCGTCCGATCTGCGACGCGAGCATCCCGAGCCAAGAGGAATTACGGTTACTGGTACAGCCGGGGACTTGCACCCCGATTCTCCCAAATGCGCAGGATAACCGCGCATTCGTGCGTCTCCGCACCACCATCTAGGCCATCGATTATTACCGTCAAAATGGTATCACGCAAAAGGGCCTCGCACGCAGGCGAAGCCCATGGTAAAAGCTATTGTTTGCGATAGGAAAATGCGGTGACGGTCGCAGCCTCTAGTGCTTGCCGCCGTGGCTGTTGAGCCAGATATTGCGGCCCAGCATAAGTGCCAGCACCAGCGCGCTCACGTAGCCCATAAAGCCAATGACTGGGATACCAAACACAACCGGCTCGATGCGCGCGTAGTACACCACCGACGAACCGATAAACAGGCCGGCAATCACAATTGCCATCGACATGCGGTCGATAATTCCGCCCAGCTGTCGCAGCGCCTTATCGCTGCTCATGATCTGCGTGTTCACCTTAAGCTGACCGCGTGTGAGCATGCGCGAAGCCAAGCCCAGATACTCAGCCGCCTCGAGCGAGCCCTTCGCCGCGCGATAACTGCTCGCTGCAAAGTCGCGGCTCATCTCGCGCATGCGGGCGTAGGTGCTCTTCTCGTTTTTGATGTGCGTCTGGATGATCTGGATCATGTTGACGTTAGGCATGTACTCGGTCAACAGGCCCTCGAGCGTCACCATGCCGCGGGCGAACATTGTCACCACGCTCGGCAGCTCAACGTCATTTTTGCGCGCGAGGTTTAACAGCGAGGTCAAAAACTCACCGATATCCAGGTCCTTAAGGTTAAGGCCCGCAAAGTCAGCCACGATAAAGTCCAAATCGGACAAAAAGGCCGAATGATCGAGCTCAGCCGAGTCGCCACGCGTCACAGCGAAGCGCATGAGCGAATCCTTGAGCTTTGGCACATCGCCCTCGGCCACGGCAAAGATCATATCCTTGACGATACCGCGGTCGTGGCTCGACATGCGTCCGACCATGCCCAAGTCGATAAAGTAAACGATGCCGTCCTTGAGGATGATATTTCCCGCATGTGGGTCAGCATGGAAAAAGCCATCGTCGAGCACCTGTGTCGAGTAGTCCTCGACGATTGCGGCACCGATCTTTACCAAGTCATAGCCCTCGGCCACCAAGCGTTCAGGATCGGCAATCGAAATGCCGTCGACGTAGTCCATAACCACCACGTGCTCGGTGCACAGGTCCAGATAGGATTTAGGGCACGTCACGCCATGAACGCTCTTATGGAACTCGTAGAAGTCGTTGAGGTTTTTGGCCTCGGCCAAAAAGTTGGTCTCCTCGCGAAACGAGGTCCACAACTCCTCGACTACGCCGTGCAGGTCAACGAATTGATCGGTGTTGACGAACTTGGAAACGATACGCACCACCGAGCGGATGATATCGATATCCTGTGCCATAACCTGCTGCGCACCGGGGCGCTGCACCTTGACGGCCACGTCCTCGCCCGTCACCAGACGAGCGCGGTGCACCTGCGCGAGCGATGCGCTACCAAGCGGGTTGGGGTCGATCGCATCGAACATCTCCCCCAGGCGCAGGCCGTATTCTTCCTCCAGGCAGCGAAGCACCACCTCGTACGGCACCGGCTCCACGTCGGAACGCAGACGGCGCAGCTCATCGCAAAAGCGCTGTGGCAGAATCTCGGACCGGTTGGCCAGAATCTGCCCCATCTTGACGAACATGGGGCCGAGCTCCTCGAGCAGGCGGCGCAAGCGGACCGGCGTGAGGTTATCCCACACGCGGTACTTTTTGACCAGGCGAACGATCTGCCCAATGCGTTCGCGACGGCCCGCCGGCGTGAGCTGGTATTCCTCGTCCGGCGCCATCGCGTCGGGCTCCTCGGGGACCATATCGACAGCGCGCGGCTTCTTGCGAGCGCCCGAAACGGCGGCCTCGACCTCGTCGGCAACCGCCGCCTCGTCACCCAAGGGATCTAGATTGTTGTAATCGGTGGTGGAATCTGCCATCTGCGCTGCTACTCGGCCTCTTCGGTATCCTTCGCATCGTCGGGCTCAACGGACTCGACGGGCACCGAGGTCACGTTGTCCTCGACCGAATCGACGATGTCGCGCACATGGGCCAGGAAGGCCGTGCGCTCAGGGGCGGTCATAACGCGGACGCGAGCCAGAATGAGCTCGTCGAGCACGCGCTGGGCCGCGGTCTCGCCCTGCATGCCCAAGCGCTCGGTCAGATCGGAGATGGTACCGCCGGCCTGCTCGAACATGTCGGACACGCTGCGGGCGATATCGGGGGTGGCGGTGTCCTTGCGCACCTGCTCGCCTTTGGTGTTAAGGTCGTCGAGGACCTTCTTGCCGCCTTCGACAGCAACGGCGGCAGCGCCAAAGCCCACGTTGATGGCCCCGTTAACAAGCTGATCGAGTTTCATAACCATGGTTGTCTCCAATCACAAACAACTGCATTGGCGTTCTTGTACCCAAGATTGAGCGAAAGCGACAAAGCGTTTTAGCACTATTCGATCGACGGGAAATCCCTACCTCACGTTGTCGTTCATCGCGAAAGAGTTCTTCATGGCGCAGCTCGTGGTGTAGAGCACCTTGCCCAGCAGGGCATCGGTCTCCACGCGCACAAGCTCGGCAAAGGCCTCGTTGGCGCGTGCAAGCTCGGCAGGCACCTCGGCCTCGGGTAGCGCGGCTACGGCAGCATCGACGTCATGGATCTGCTTGTGGCCCATGCCACCGACCTTCTCCTGATAATCCTCGACCGCGCGACCGCACTCATGGAAGCGGACGTCGGCCAGGGCGCCGATCAGGCGGTTGGCCCAGTAGAAGTTTTCGGACGTCACGCGAGCCTGCGTGTCGGCATAGTACTCGGGCATGGTCTCGACGTTGGCGTACAGCGGGACCAGCGCGTTAAACGAGTTGGAGCCAAAGGCCATCCACTGCACGGCGCGATACGCCGGCTGCGCATAGGGGCGCAGCTGCAACACGGCGAGCTGGCTGTTGCGGTTGATGCCGATGGGGCGATAGGCGCCGCGCGTGGCGGGCGTGCCCTTACTGCCGTAGCAGTCGTACTCCGTGCCCTGGTAGTGGCTCGAGAGTACGTACTTGATGTCCTCGATGGTCACCTTGCGCTCGGGCACGCGGCTCCAGGGGATGTCGTCGCTCTCGGGCGTGTAGTCGGCCTCGGGACCGTCCCACACATCGCTGGGGTTGAGGCAGCGCTGCATGTACCAGGCGCGCGGCGTGTTGTAGACGTGGTCGCTGTCACTGTGCGAGCCAAAGGCCTCGCGCGGGCTGAAGACCGCAGCGGGACCGTCGCCCTCGACGCCCAGCGTCAGATCCAGATGCCACTCGGCCATCCAGGAGCGCAGGTCGGCGGAGCACATATGATCTGCCTGGACGCCCTCGGCGTCGTCCAGGTCAAAGCTATCGATACCCAGCTGGTTAGGCATGGTCACATAGGCGTCGTCGGGCACGCGCTTGGCGATCCAGTGATGGCCGCCGATGGTCTCGAGCCACCAGATCTCGTCCACGTCGCTAAAGGCGATGCCGTTGTTCTCGTAGGTGCCGTAGCGCTCGAGCAGGTCGCCCAGGATACGGACGCCGTCGCGGGCGGACTTGGCATACGGCAGGACCAGGGTCACCATGTCCTCCTCGCCCAGGCCACCAGGCTGCGCCGGCACATAGCCGTCCTCACCCTCGTTGCCCTTGGCGGGCACGTAGTCCACGAGCGGATCGGCGCCGCGAACGCGCTCGTTGGTGGTGAGCGTCTCGGTTGCGGACATGCCAACATTGAGCTCGTTGAAGCCCGCCTCGGCCCAAATGCCGTGACCGGGAATAACATCGGGGACGCTCGTGTAGCGCATGGGATTATCGGGCAGTTCAACGGTCAGGTGACTCAGGACGCTCGTGTAGACGCGCGGCTGCTCGTCGGGATGCACTACGCGCATGTGCTTGGGCTCAAACACCCCGTTGGACGAGTCCTCGTTACGCGCGACCAGGGTCGACCCGTCGTAGCTCGCGTTCTTACCAACCAAAATCGTTGTGCACGGCATGCGCATCCTCCTTGAGCGAAGAAATCAAACGGCAACAGTGTATCGCTTCGGAGCAGAAAGGGCGAAACCACGGCCTCGGCAGCCCCCGTGGTCAAAAAATGCCAAATATGAGTACTGTCACTAATTTAGTGGCAGCAAATTTCCCTGTAACGAGTGCCGAAAATCCCCATTTGCCCAAAAGCAAGACAACGTTATTCCCCATAAGTTCAATAAAATAGGCTTCCTAACGATAATGGATACCGTTAGGAAGCCAAAAAGACGTAAGACATATGTGACTATCTTGGAAACAGTACTCATATTTGGCATTGTTTGACCACGTGGTATATAGCTAACCCCCTCAAACAGCCCAAAACGCCTATTTCGATGCGCGCTCCGCCGCCTCAATCACATGTTTGGCAAGAATCGCCGTCGTCACGGCCCCCACGCCGCCCGGCACGGGTGTGATGGCGTTAACGACCGGCTCCGCGGCAACAAAATCGACGTCACCCACCAGCTTGCCAGCGTCCTCATCCCAGTTAATGCCCACATCGATGATCGTCTGGCCCTCGCGAACCGCGTCCACACCAATCGTGTGCGCGCGCCCAACGGCCGCAACCACAATATCAGCCGCACGGCACTCGGCAGCAAGGTCGCGCGTATGCGTATGGCACGTCGTCACTGTGGCATTGCGCGCCGTAAGCATGGCGGCAACGGGACGCCCGATCACCAGCGAGCGCCCGACCACAGCAACCTTAGCTCCATCCAGCTCAACGCCGTAATGATCCAGCAAAGCAAGCACGGCTTCGGCTGTGCAGGGGGCAAAACCCTCGCCGCGCCCCGAAAGCGTGGTGAGCAGCGAAGCCGGCGTCATGGAGTCAACGTCCTTGGCGGGATCGAGCGCTGCGGCGACGGCGTTCTCGTCAAGGCCGGCGGGCAGCGGGCGGAACATCAGACAGCCATGAACAGCCGAATCGGTATTGATGTCCTCGATGGCCGTCAACAACTCGTCCTGCGAAACATCGGCAGAAAGCAAAATGCGACGAGCTTCAATCCCCACTTTTTCGCAGCGCTTGAGCGCACCGCGCTCGTAGGATAGGTCGTCCTCGCGTTCACCTACACGCACGATAGCCAACGTCGGAACAACGCCCCGCTCGCGCAGGGTTGCGCAGCGAGCAGCGAGTTCCTCAGTCAAAGCGCGAGCAACGGGAGCACCCTTCAGCAGTTCAGCCATGGCTATCCTCTCTTCCTTGCAGCGTCGGAGGCGCGACGCGCCAGCGCATCGGCGCGCGGCAACCATGTGTCGAGCAACTCATCACACGCCGTCTCAAGCTCCTCAGCACGAGCGCGATCCTTCATAGACGTGGTGTTCGCAAAGAGCGTCAAACTCGCGCCCTGCATAGCAGCACGGCAGAACACGGCGCCGCACGCCACATCGGACAGCAGCTGACGCGAGCCCTTGTCGGCCATGTCCTCGAGCAGCGCCAGCGCACGCCCGCAGGCATCCATAATGCGATACGGCGGCATAGCGGCCACATGCAGCGCATCCTGAATCGCGGTCGCTCGAACCGGATCGTCACGCGGAATACCGTACGCCGCGGACACCTGCCCGTAGGCACGAACGTCCTCGGCAACCAACTCGACAAGCTCCTGGGACAGCTCATCAGCCTGAGCAAACGCGCGCGCCAGGTCATCCGCACGATCAGCAAGCGCGGGATTGGTCGCACCGTAGCGGGCAACCATTCCGCACAGCGAGGCGCCCAGCGCGCCCACAAAGGCGCTCGCGCTGCCACCGCCGGGAACCGGCTCGCGCGCGGCAAGCGCCTCGGCAAACCCGCGGCAGGTCTTGTCCATCATCTCTTGGCTCATACGCACGCACCTTCAAGTCATATACATCGGTCGGGTGGCAACCACCGACCGACCGCATCGATCACATAATGGTGCTAAGTCTAGCCCATAAGTACTCGAGCGTCAGCGCACCTGGCCATCGCGGATTTCTATGGCAAACGATAGACCATGCCAACGCAAACATGGGACACATGGCTCACCTTTCGGGACTTCCGGACGTCACAAACTGGGACATATCTATAAACAAGGAACCTGTTGGGGCAATGCCCGCGTACACGCGCCCCTTTAAAACACCGGGCGCCCAACCCCGGGGAGGGCCGACAGCATCGGCCCTCCCCTCTTTTGCGACCGCACATATTGCCACTTGTCGGCGCAATTCCAGCCCCCAGAATGGGACACATGGCCCACCCTAGCGAGCCGTCCACGCGTACAGTAAAGGCAGGTAATCCGTGGGCGGCTACAGATCGAGGAGGACACGACCATGAAAAAGAAGGCCTTTGCGATTCTCACCCTCTGCATAAGCCTCTTTGCCGCAGTTGCCCTGGTGGGCTGCGGTGGCAGCGGCGGCGCTACCGGAAGTGGCGGTGGCGGCGGCGCAGAAAAGCCAGCCGTGGATATGAGGACCGACTTCATTTGGTTTAAGGTCGAGGTTCCCGAGGGAGTCGAGATCACCGACGTTGCCGGCGACACCGCCGACAGGGCCCAGTTTAAGTTCACCGAGAGCGAGCACGCCAGCGACCGCTTCATCCCCGTCTTCGATCCTGACAAGAACGCCGACGAGCTGTTCGACTACGAGGCAAAGTGGAAGGCCAACTCTGGATGGACCGAGAGCGATCCCGTTAAGTACAATGGCAAGACCTGGCGCAGTGCCTACTTCACGCACTCGGGCGGCGTAACGACCGAATACTTCACCGACGTTGACGGCGGCAGTGTGTACGTGCGTATCGACAACGTCGAGGAACACAAGGACGCCGTCGAGACCATGATGAAGTCTCTGGAATTTGCCGACGACATCGCCGAGGCCAAGACCGAGGCCATGGACGTCAAGCTCGACGATATCGAGATCAAGCGCTAAGCGACTGGCAAGCGCAACGGGAAACACGGTCGCAGTGCAAACAAGCGACGGTACCCCAGCGCTTCGTACCCAGGGAGGGCCGGTAAACCGACCCTCCCTTTCTTATGCCGGTAGCCGACGAACGCGAGGATGCCGGACGCCGGAACCGCCCCAAATGTGGCAACAGTACGAAAACGACAAACACCCCAACACGTCCGCCCACCGATTTATCGCGCCGCGCAGACAATTAAACCAGCATCTTTAAACATCTGGGCAGTATAGTGACCAAAACTATCGCATAACCGCACTCTACGAATGGAGAAGTTATGACCGAACACCACGCCATCAGCCGCCGAGCATTTACGTTGGGCCTTGGACTCGCGGCGTTGTCGCCACTTGCAAGCCTGCCCGAAACCGCCATGCTGGGCATTAGCCCGCGGGCAGCCTTTGCGGACAGCACGGCCGGGCCAGCAGTCAGCCTCGACAATTTCGTCATTCGCCTTCGCCCCGCGGGCTATTTTCGTACCGCAAGCGTTAACGAAGACGGCAACGTCATCGGCAACGTCTGCCATCTGTTTAATGACGGCACGTCCAGCAAGCTCATCCTTGAGAACGTAACGACCAAGAATGACGATACAAACTGGTATGCTATCCGCACCTTGCTCAATTTCGAAGAGCATAAAAAGACGGGCTACAGCATTTGGTCGGTCGATGGCGACTCGGACAAAGACGGAAAGGTCATCCACGTATGGAGTGGCGAGCATGACGGCAAGCCCAGCCGCTCTTTTGCGTTCGAGCGTCAATCAAACGGAACCTATATCATCCGAGACCGCACGGTCGAGAAAGAAACCGAGAAAAAAGACATTAAGTACCTGGCAATAGAATCGAACGGCGAAGACCAGGACAACAATAAGATCTGCCATAAGAGTAAGAGCATTCCGTGGGAGCTCGAACTTATCGGTTACGACATGAAAAAGAACGATGCCACGGTTAGCAGCCTCGACTGGATCACGTACAGCAGCTACGTCGATGGGCCATGTTGGATGAAATACGTCGACGACAACAAGTTCCTCGACGAGCTGAGCATCCCGGGCACGCACGATTCGAGCACTTGCAGTGTGGACAACGACACCGAGCCCCAATCCTCGCAAGTAAAATGCCAGCAGGATTACATTCCCACACAGTTGCTCGAAGGCATTCGCTATTTTGATATCCGGCTCGGAAAGGGCGACAACCCTGGCATCGACCACGGGGATTACTACCTGCTCAAAAAAGACGCGTACTTTATGCATCTTTCCGATGTCATAGGCTACTTCAAAACGTTTTTGAACGAAAACCCGACAGAAGCGCTCATCATGCTTGTATCACGAGGCAACGACGAGGCTACCGACGAAAGTGTTACGACGGCTTTCGCCAAGGTTTTGGACGACAACCCCAAACTGTTCTATACGTCGAGCCGAATCCCCACGCTACACGAGGTGCGCGGAAAGATCGTTCTGCTGCGTCGATTTAGGCTCGCCGGCAACAGTGTAAGCGGCCACACGTGGGGCCTCGACCTTACCGAATGGGATGACAAGATCAAGGCTCACTCCGACAGCGCCACTATGTGTCTCGTCCAAGACGCGCGGGGCTTTGAAGCCGCGGGGGAAACAGGCGATAAAGAGCCCTATTGCACCAAGGTATACGCCCAGGACAAGTACAAACTCACGGGAACCGACAAGCTCAGCTGGGTCGATAATGCGCTGAAGGAAACGTCCGGGCGCACGCGCAACGAGGTAGATGTCGAGGACGATAACGGGGCCAAGGAGAAAGTCCTGGAGCGTTGCTGGTCTATCAACTACACCAGCTGCACGGGCTTGTCGCACGGAGGCAATCCTTTTACCTCGGCACGAGTAGTCAACGAGCATCTGTATAAGAGCCCGTACATCAATCCCAGCGGCATCGAGGATACAAAGTCAGATTACCTCAAGCACATTGGCATCATCGCATCCGACTTTGTTGATGCGGCGCTGGCCCGGAGCATCTATCAGCGCAATTACGATACGGAGCACAAGCAGACGGCTTCGTACTATCTCCCGTACTATCTCCCGACCCGCATGCGCATGACGTACGGCGACTCGCTGAGCGATGCCTCATTCCAGGATGGCAAGACCGTTGGCGAGGGTCATTTCCGCCTTGCCGACAGCAGCAACGCGCTCAACGCGACAGCTTCGGGCCATGCGTTTGCCATTGAATACGTGGATGTCGACGCCCTGGGCAACGAGACCGTTACGGGGCTGCAGGGCTCTGTGCCCATCGATATCGATCCACGCGCGCTGACGCCCCATTTTGAGGGACTCGAAGGCCTTAAGGCCGGCGAAGACGTGCGCGCCAAGATTGCGGCATCACTCGAGGGCAAGCTCGAAACCGATGCCTGCACGGCCCAGCTCGAGTTTGTGCACGACGCGAACGGCGCTCCGGGCACAGCAATGGCCGAGGGCGAAACATTTGCCGCAGGAACGTACTGGGTGCGCGTGAACGGTCTCTTGGGCAACGCGGCGCAGAACTACACGCTCGCCAGCGACGGAGCCGCAAGCTTTACCGTAGCGGCCTCGGACAGTGCTGCCGGCGCCGGCACCGGCAGCGGCACGGGTTCCAACGCAGGCAGCGCTGATAAGAACGGTAAGGGCAACAAGGGCAAGGGCTCGGGCGGAAAGCTCGCCGACACGGGCGACAGCTCTGGCGTTGCCGCCGGGCTCGCTGCCGCCGCCGTGGCGACAACGGTCGCCGGCGCGGCGATGCTTGCCAGTGACGGTGAAAACAACGAGGACGTTGTCGAATAGGCAAGCCGGCCTTTTAGACACATCGACTCAATCGGGGGCGCAGAACACCGTTCTGTGCCCCCGATTTTTACCTTGGCCCGAACGCCGCTATCGGCTACATCACCATGTTCAGCGCGTTAACAAACTCCTGGGCCTTCGCACGGCTGTTCAGGCTAAAGACGCAAGCGGTCAACAGACGATTGCGCAGAAAAACATCGCGGCCTTTGATTCTATTGACGCCCGTAATGTCCTTAAGATAAACAATCTCGGTGTGCTTGCCGCCAAAAGTGCCCTTCTTGAGCACCTCAATACGGTTGGGGTAGATCTTAACGTCTTTAAACCTACCCGAACCTTTGTCCTGGAACAGCAAAGTGCTGTTATCCATGCGTGTCACTCCCGCGGGGTTCGCTAAAACTGCCTCTATGGCCACATTTTAGTCACCGCAAGGCCCCCATGCGAAGGTGCCAAACAGCACAGTAATTCGTGTCCGCGCGAGGCTTTAAACTAAATTCGATAAAGATGCATTCCACAAGAGGAAAGTGGGGCGACAGTGATGGGTGAACTGGTAAACCGTGGAGAATCGGCAATCGTGCCCGAAGGTTTTTACAAGCAGGTCTCCTCGATTCTCAACGCCGCTCGCGACAAGGCCTATACCGCCGTTAACTTTGCGATGGTTGGGGCATATTGGGAAATCGGCAAGAGTATTGTTGATGAACAGGGCGGAGAGGAGCGCGCAGCATATGGAGAGGCATTGATTGCAGGCCTCTCCAGAAGGCTTACCGCGGATTTCGGAAGAGGCTTTGGCATCGCAAACCTTCGCAATATGCGTCAGTTCTTTCTTGCGTTTCCAATTCGCGACGCACTGCGTAGCGAATTGAGCTGGACTCATTACCGCAGGTTGATGCGCATTTCCGACCCTGACGCTCGCACCTGGTACATGAACGAATGCGCCGATTCTCGTTGGAGCACGCGTCAGCTCGAACGCCAGATCAATACCATGTTCCGCGAGCGCCTACTTGCCAGCAAGGACAAGGAGGCCGTCACCCAGGAAATCCAAAAGAGCGCCCCGGCTCGTCGCCCCGAGGATATCATCCGCGACCCATATGTGCTGGAGTTTTTAGGTTTCTCGGACGATACTGCGTTTCGCGAGAGCGATCTAGAGCAGGCGCTCATCACGCATCTTCAGAAGTTCCTGCTGGAGCTTGGCCGTGGTTTCGCTTTCGAGGCGCGCCAAAAGCGCATCACCTTTGATGGACGCCATTTCTATATTGACCTTGTGTTTTACAACTATCTGATGCGCTGCTTCGTGCTCATCGACCTTAAGACCGATGACCTTACGCATCAGGACCTGGGCCAGATGCAAATGTATGTGAACTACTACACGCGCGAACTCATGAACGAAGGCGACAATCCGCCCATAGGCATCGTGCTCTGCGCGGACAAAAGCGATTCGATCGTCGAGTACACGCTGCCCGAAGACAACGAGCAAGTGTTTGCCGCCAAATACCTGCCGTATCTTCCAAGTAAGGAAGAGCTGGCACGCGAACTGAGTGCCGAGTACCGCGCCATCAACGAAGCGTCTAATGGCGAAGTGCAAGGGTAGCAGCTCGTTGCGACCGAAGCCACCGCAGCCGTCGCAGGCGCACTCGCGGTTGCGACGCACGCTACGAAACAATACCGGTCATGGAGGCCGGCAACGACATTCTAGCCGTGGCTGGCGAGCGTGACCTGACAGGCAAAGACGCGGCCTTCGTCTGATGTGGGTCCATTGGCTGCCACAGAAAAGGGCCGGTTGCAGCCGGCCCTTTAGACGATAGCACCTGCGTTGCCCACGCTTCCAAAGTTGACCGACTGAGGAGCGGGTTCCGCGGTACAACCTGATTTTACCCGGTGGGGCGGCTCTTTTGCAGCCGCCCCACTGTTTATTTACATCTGGCACCCTCAAACAATCAGACGGTAGTCCGCACTCCTGAGAGCCGCCCCGCACCCCCGGCCATCACGTTACGGCAACAACCGGCGCTACTCCCCTACTTCCCAAAGATCGCAGCGAACAAGCCCTTGCGTTTGGGCTTTTCCTCTCGGTAAGAACCCTCGACGGCGGCTGCCACCTGACGCGGCTGCTCGCCGTCTCCACGGCGCACGATCTGGTATAGGAACGGCGATTTAACGTATTTGACCTCGATGGGCGTGGCATGCACGGTGCTCTCGCCGGACAGATGCAGGCTCGGGTTGAGCGGCGCCACGATATGCGTCTCGCGCTTGTCGCTAAACACCACCGCGGCCGCGCGGCCCGTCTGGCCATTTACAGCAATGCGCACCTGCTCGCCATCGCGGCTGTCCGTCGCCGGACGATCGACAAAGTAGACCGGCACCATCACCAGACCGTCCTTATGCTTGCGGGCCTTGCGCGCCCAGGTGCGGATGCTCTTTTTATTGAGCCCCAGCACCGCCTCGGCATCGTTGCCCGCAACGTCGAGCGCCAGCTTATCAATGACCACCTGGTCCTTGGTAGACGCATCGACGGAGACGACGCGAAAGTCGCCTTCCTGCATGGCGGGATCGAACGGCCCAACCTTGGCAAAGTCCCACGGCTCCAAAATTCCCATAAGGCGAACATCCAGGTAGTTTGCCCTGGGATATGCCCAGTCGAGCACCTCGTAGTACACCAGGGTCTCCTTGCTCAGGCCCTTGCCCGGGAAGGACGCCATCATGCGCAGGTCCGCCAGCGCCATGGGGAAATAGAAGAGCATCATGTCGTTTTGGATCGCATCTTCCACGTCGTGCCCGGCAAAGGCGTCGGGGTACTGGCGCACCAGCTGCAGTGCGTTGGCACGTGCCTGCTGCGGCGAGATTTCGCAGGGAATGCCCTGCTCCGGCACATACTCTGCACCCACGCCCATGGTCAGACGCTTGCTGAAGGTACCGGGCTTGAGCAGGTCGGCAATGCCGATCTTGTTGCCACAAGACGGGCACTCAAACACACGCTGCGTTGACTCGCCCTCAAAGGACGCTCCGCAGAAGGGGCAAGGAATGCTCACATGCGTGGCCTCTTGGAACTCTTGCGCCGTGCCGCGATCCTCCCACAGCAGATGTTCCAGGACCGACTGATTGCGCCAGTGCGAATTGAAGAAATACCAGTCCGGGTCCTCCGGGCGCTCGAGTTGCGACACATGCGTGAGCTTGAGCAGTCCATCCACTACCGTCAACGGCGTATGGCGAATGCCCAAAGCACTCTTGGGCTCTCCGGCGTCCGCCTGCCACGGAATGACCGCACCGCAATAAGCGCACTCAAAGCTGCGCTTAGCTTGGTGCGAGTACATAGGGCCGCCGCAGTTTTGACATTTAATGGCAAACATCTCGTCCATGGAAACGTCCTCCTTTGCACAGGGGCTGTCGGCATTAAGTATGTCGATCAAACAGGCACATGCCCATACCCATGTGGCCCAAAATGGACCACCCAGGCAGACGAGAAGGCTCGCTCGTTAGCACCGGCAGACTATTGCTGCATTTTCTGAGCATCGGTGCACGGCGCCCCCGCGCGAGCTACACTATCCCCTTAAACATGATTGTGAGGACGACCGCTATGCTATTTGTAAATCGGCTGGTACATACGCTTGTTCCCGGCAGCGAGGACGAGCCGGTCGATGCATCTTGCCGCACCAACGCGGGTTTTACCGCAAGCCTCATCTGCATTGGACTCAACATCACCCTGTGCCTGGCCAAGGGCATCGCGGGCCTGCTCGCCGGTTCCGTCTCCCTCATCGCCGACGCTTTCAACAACCTCTCCGATGCCTCGAGCAACATCGTGAGCCTGCTCGGGTTCCGCCTTGCCAGCCGCCCGGCAGACGAGGGCCACCCTTACGGCCACGGCCGCTACGAGTACCTGGCTGGTCTGTTTGTCGCCGTCCTGGTTTGTGCCGTCGGCATCAACCTAATCCTCGAGTCGATCACCAAGATCATCAAGCCTTCCCCCACCGCTTACACGTTCATTTCCCTTGCGGCACTGGCTACGTCCATGCTCGTAAAGCTCTGGATGGCCGCGTTCAACCGCGCACTGGGTAACCGCATCGATTCCGAAACGCTCATCGCCACGGCGCAGGACTCCAAAAACGACGTCATCACCTCGGGCTCGGTCTTGGTGGCGGCGCTTATTTCGCAGACGACCGGCTTTGATCTCGATGGCTGGGCAGGCCTGGGTGTGGGCATCTTCATCTGCATCAGCGGCATGGGCCTGGTGCGCGACGCCATCAGCCCGCTGCTGGGACAAGCGCCCGACCCAAAGCTCGTCCAGGAAATCCGCGACAGGATTATGGCCTATCCGCAAGTCCTGGGCACACACGACCTGATGGTGCACGACTACGGCCCCGGTCGCCAGTTCGCCAGCGCACACGTGGAAATGCCCGGCGAGGGCGATGCATTTGAGCACCACGAGATTCTGGACACCATCGAGCACGACATCAAGCGCCAGATGGGCATCGACATCACGCTGCACTGCGACCCCATCGCCATAACCGGCGACGACCTGCGCGGCTGGGTCAAACGCGGCGTCATGCAGATCGATCCCGCGCTCTCCATCCACGACCTGCACGAGCACGACGGCTTCGTTTCGTTTGACTTGGTACGCCCCGACGGCTTTGACATATCCGACGAGGAGCTGCTGGAGCTCGTCACGCGCATCGTGCACGAGCGCCGGCCCGATGCCTCGTGCGTCGTTACGTTTGACTCGGGCTTTAGTTCGCCCGAGCGTCCGGCCGAGCAGCTGTAGCCCCGCTCCGCTCGTCCGCTAGTTTCCCTGCGCGCCCGAGATGCCGTTTTGCAGGGCGTTCCAGGCATCCGTCGCCATGCCGCCCAAGTTCTGCGCGGTATCGCCCAGGTTTTGTGCCGTGTCGCCCAGCTCTTGCGCCTTGTCTCCCAACTCCTGTGCCTTGTTGCTCAAGTCCTCCAGCGTATTGGAGCTCGAGCTGTCGGTACCGCTTTGTCCGTCGGACGAGTTGCCCGAGCTGTTCTTGTGCGTGAGTTGAATATCGAGGTTGCCGCTGTCGTTATAGTAGGCAGAAGTAACGACCCAGTTGGCATCGACGACGGGCGTTGAGCCATCATCAGTCAGGACCACGGCATTCGAAAGATCAGCGCCGCGCGACTTGAGAAGCTTCTTGGCGTTGGACCAGTACTGCCCCGGGATATCGCTCAGATCGACGGTGCTAGACGAGGCGGACTCGGTTTGCTCGGCAGCGGTATCGGCCGTTGAGCTCCCCCGCTTGTTGAGCATGCCCGACACGATGGCAAACACAACCGACAGCGCAAAGAAGATCGCCAGCACGACGAGGATCTTCTTGATCACGCTCGACGAACGCGACGGCCTCTTCTCCTCGTCCTCGCCATATTGCGGAATCGACTTGGGGTACTCGCGATACGGCTCGCGCGACTCGTAACGAGGCTGAGCCGTGCGAGGCATATACGTCGTCTGCTGAGGCTGCGGAATGGGATTCTGCGGCAGGTCATCATAGGGATTCGGCGTCGAGGCAGCATAAGAATCCTGCGGCGCGTAATCAAACGGATCCGGAGCTGCGTTGCCATAGGGGCCTTGCGAAGATGCAGCGTAAGAATCCTGCGCCGAGTCGCCATAGCCCATAACCCGGGTGGGCTCGGCAGAAGGCTGCGTCGCGGCGGGGTCGGTATAACCGGGGTTGGGAACAACGCGGGTCGCGTCGGCGCTATCGCCAGCCTGCGCGGAAGCGTAGCCGCCCATCACGGTTGTCTTGTCCTGATCCATGCAACGATTCCTTTCCGTCGCGCTTGAGCCTCAAGTTATCCATGCATTCTACCCGCGCAAAAGCCTATGATGGGCAGAGTCCGTCGGTATCTACAAGACATGCGCGGGCCTAAGGATCAAAAAGCCCCGCCGGGCCTTGTGGGCACGGCGGGGCGGACAAGCAGCTATGGACAGCAGACTTAGAACAGGCCGGTGATGTTGCCGTCGTTGTCGACGTCGATATTTTCGGCCGCGGGCACCTTGGGCAGACCCGGCATGGTCAGAACACTGCCGGTCAGCGCGACCACAAAGTGGGCGCCAGCAGAAACCTTGAGCTCGCGCACGGTGATGCGGAAGCCCTCGGGAGCGCCCAGCACCTTGGCGTTGTCGCTAAAGCTGTACTGCGTCTTGGCGACGCACACCGGCAGGTTGCCAAAGCCGTTCTCGCGCAGCTCGGCGAGCTGGCGCTTGGCGGCCGGCGTAAAGTCGACGCCATCGGCGCGATAAACCTTGGTGGCAACGGCCTCGAGGGCATCGGCAACATCGGCGCCGTCCTCGTAGGCAAACTTGAGCTCACTCGGCTGCTCGATCAGGCGCATGACCTCATCGGCCAGGTCGAGCGCGCCCTCGCCGCCCTTGGCCCAGACCTCGGACAGTTTAACGTTAACGCCCAGTTTCTGGCACTCGGACTCGATGAGGGCGAGTTCAGCCTCGGTATCGGTCGGGAAGCGGTTAATGGCGACCACGCAGGGCAGACCGTAGACGTTCTGGATGTTGTCGACGTGACGCAGCAGGTTGGGCATGCCAGCCTTGAGTGCCTCGAGGTTCTCCTCGTTGAGATCGGCCTTGGCGACGCCACCGTTGTACTTCAACGCACGAGCGGTCGCGACGATCACGACGGCGCTGGGGCGAACGCCCGTCATGCGGCACTTGATGTCGAGGAACTTCTCGGCACCCAGATCGGCACCGAAGCCGGCCTCGGTAATGGCAACATCGCCAAAGCGCATCGCCATACGCGTGGCCATGATAGAGTTGCAGCCGTGGGCAATGTTGGCGAAGGGACCGCCGTGGACAAACGCGGGCGTGCCCTCGAGCGTTTGCACCAGGTTGGGCTTGAGCGCGTCCTTAAGCAACGCGGCCATGGCACCCTGGGCCTTGAGGTCGCGGGCACGGACGGGCTCGCCGGCAAAGCTGTAGCCGACGACAATCTCACCCAAGCGTTCCTTGAGGTCGTTGATGCTCGTAGACAGGCACAGGATTGCCATGACCTCGGAGGCGACGGTGATATCGAAGCCGTCCTCGCGCGGCACGCCCTGGGCCTTACCACCAATGCCGTCGATGACGTGGCGCAGCTGACGGTCGTTCATATCGACGACGCGCTTCCAAGTAATGCGCTTAACGTCAATACCGAGCTGATTGCCCTGCTGGATGTGGTTGTCGAGCATGGCGGCCAGCAGGTTATTGGCGGCACCGATGGCATGGAAGTCACCGGTAAAGTGCAAGTTGATATCCTCCATGGGGATGACCTGAGCCCAGCCGCCGCCGGCAGCACCGCCCTTAACGCCAAAGACGGGGCCGAGCGAAGGCTCGCGCAGGGCCACGGCACTCTTGACGCCGCGACGACGCAGGCCGTCGGCCAGACCGATGGTCGTGGTGGTCTTGCCCTCGCCCGCAGGCGTTGGGTTGATAGCGGTCACGAGGACGAGCTTGGCCTGGTGATCAGTCGGCTCGTTGAGCAGTGAATAGTCGACCTTAGCCTTGTCGAAGCCGTACGGAATAAGGTGCTTAACGTCGACGCCGGCGTTCTTGGCCACCTCGGTAATAGGCAGCGGCGTGACAGAACGTGCGATTTCGATGTCAGTAGGCATGGGCGGTCCTTTCGTTACCGAATGAGAAAAAGACCAATTCAGCATAGCACGGGCGCGCAATAGTAAAAACGCCCATAACCGATGAACGGCGATATGTTTACCCAATGTCCGGCGATAGCCCAACAGCACGCCAAAACAAAGCGCCCTAAACGGTAGGTTCAATCCCCAGGTGCTCAAAGGTGCGAAGGGTTGCCTGACGGCCCTGCGGCGTACGAATCATCAACCCGCACTGCAGCAAATAGGGCTCATAGACATCCTCGAGCGTGCCCGGGTCCTCGCCCACCGCGCTGGCAAGGGTCGTAAGTCCCACGGCACGACCGGAGAACGTCTTAGCAAGCGTCTCCAAAATGCGAATATCCATCCAGTCCAGCCCGAGCTCGTCGATCTCGAAGAACTCGAGCGCCTGACGGCAGATATCGAGCTCGATGGGGCCGTTGCCGCGCACCTGTGCGTAATCGCGCACGCGCTTGAGCAGGCGGTTGGCAAGACGTGGCGTGCCGCGCGAACGCGAGCCGATCTCGAGCGCACTAGGATGGTCGATCGTCACGCCCAGGATAGTCGCCGAGCGCGTCACAATCTGCGCGAGCTCCTCGACCGTGTAGTAATCCAGGCGATATGAAATGCCAAAGCGGTCGCGCAACGGGCCGGTCAACATGCCTGAGCGGGTCGTTGCCGCTACCAGCGTAAACTTGGGAATATCCAGGCGAATCGAGCGCGCCGCCGGACCCTTGCCAATCACGATATCGAGGGCAAAGTCCTCCATCGCGGGGTACAGGACCTCCTCGACCGAACGGTTGAGGCGGTGGATCTCGTCGATAAACAGCACATCACCCGGCTGCAAGTTAGTAAGGATGGCCGCTAGGTCGCCAGTGCGCGCGATGGCAGGGCCACTCGTGGTCTTGATCTGAGCACCCAGCTCGTTAGCGATAACGGTGGCCAGCGTGGTCTTGCCCAGGCCCGGAGGACCCGAGAAGATCACGTGGTCGAGCGTCTCGCCACGGCTCTGCGCCGCTTCGATCAACACGCGCAGGCTTTGCTTGATGTGCTCCTGGCCACAGTAATCGTCCAGGCGCTGGGGGCGCAAAGTGCGATCGACATCGAGGTCCTCGGCCGTCAGCTCCGAGCCCACCATGCGCTCGCCGTGCGCCATGGATGCCGCCGGCGAGTTACCGGGCGTCGCCCACAGGTCCTGAGAGTCATCGGCTTCCCACATCACGCATCCATTCCGAGTCGCTTAAGCGCCGCGCCGAGCAGATCCTCGACACGCATATCCTGCCCATCATACCCGCTCAGAGCGACATCGGTCTCCTGCGGGCTAAAGCCCATGGAAAGGAGTGCCGCACGGGCATCGTCGATGGCCGAGGGAGCGGCAGCGGGCACGGGCATCGCAACCTGTCCGGGAATCACGTCGACCGGCACAAAGCCTTTGTCCTTGGCAAAGGTGCTCTTGAGCTCCAGGATCAGACGCTGAGCTGTCTTTTTGCCCACACCGGGCACCTTGGCCATGCCCTTGTCGTCCTCGGCCATCACCAGCGAATACAGCTGCCCCACGGTATAGGTGGAAAGCACGGCAAGCGCCAGGCGCGGGCCAACGCCCGAAACGGACACGAGCCGGTCGAACATCATGCGCTCATCCTTTGAGGAAAAACCGAAAAGTGTCATGGCGTCCTCGCGCACCTGCATACGCGTGTAGAGGCAGACCTCGCCACCGGGCGTCGGCAACGTGGCCGCAGTGCTGCCCGAAATGCCGAGCTCAAAGCCAACGCCCGACACATCGACGACAGCAGAGCTCATCGTGGCCTCGACAAGCGTTCCGTGGAGCTGGGAAATCATCAGTATCCGGTTCCTCTCTGTTGATAGAACTCGCCACCGGTGAGGGCGCGGGTGCGGCTGAGGTTTACGTGGCAGATGGCGCAGGCCAGGGCATCGGCGGCATGGTCGGGATGCGGGTCGTGGTCGAGCTGTGTGAGCGTGCGTACCATGTAGGCGACCTGCCGCTTGTCCGCGGCGCCGGTGCCCACCACAGCCTGCTTGATCTGCATGGGCGTGTATTCGCCAATCTCGAGCGCGCATTCCGAAAGTGCGACGAGTGCAGCACCGCGGGCATGCGCCGTGGGGATGGCCGAACGAACGTTGGCGCCAAAGTAGATGCTCTCGACAGCAGCCGTGTCGGGTCGATAACGCTCGACGACATCCTTAAGGTCATGGGCGATATGCGACAGGCGCACCGCGAGCGGACTTCCGGCACTGGTCTCGATGCAGCCATAGGCACGGCAGCGAACCTCGCCACGCCGCTCCTCGATAATCCCCCAACCCGTATGAGCCAAACCGGGGTCAATGCCCAAGATAACCAAGCCGACCTCCCCTCGCCACAAGCACAGCGCAAGGCAAGGCCCCGCGCATCATTCACGAACGTCTGTTCTAGAATAACACAACGGGGCCAAGATGCTTAGTTGAAGTGTCGGGGTTGGAGCGATTCCTACCCCCAGTCTAGTTCTGAGAGAAGAACGGGAACTGCCTCGGGTCCACCGGCGGATGCGGCATCGGGCCACCCTGGGGACTACCTTGCGAGCCGCCCTGACCGCCCATCATCTTATCGATGGCGTCCTGGACCTCGCCCTCGAACTTTTTCATTCCCTCATGTAAACGACGCTGACCGTCTTCAGAGCGCAGCTCCTCCATTTGTTCGGGCGAAATACCCAGTAGCTCGCCCAGCACGCCCATCATCTCGTTTCGCACGCGCTCGCTCGTATCCTCGTCAGCAAAGCGGCGTACCTCGGCGCGCGCCAGCGAATCGACCGTCATGCGCTCCTTGCCGCTGAGTCCCAGATCGGACCACGCAAGCATGTAGGGCCAGGAGCGCTCAACAAACGAACGTGCCGAGACGATCGGAGCCGTCGGCAGCATGCGGCGAGCAGCCTCGCCCTGGCGCACGAGCATCAGCAGCAGCGAGCAGGCCTCAGGCTTGCCAGCGGTCATCGGGATGTCGTCGAAAGATCGATTGCGGTCCACGTGCGCCTCGAGCGCGCCATCGACCTCACCCGGCTCAAGCCCGCCGAGCAGCTGTGCCGCGCGGTCGAGCATATCGACCGGACCGTCGAGCGTCGAGAGCGCTTGCGCCAGCACGCGCTCCATACAATCTTCCACCGCGTTGAGCGTCACGAGCTCTTGGGGTACCACGGCAGACGTGCGGTTGCGCACACGCGCCACAAACTCAAGCGTCGACAGGTACACATCGCCAAAGGGCGCAAAGTCGCCCTGGTAGCCGCCGCAAAGCGCCGGCGCCGCCAGCGCGTACTCGGTTTTGGACAGCGGGCTCAGCGCCATCGCACCCAGCTCGAGCGCCGTGTCCTCCAGCATGAGGCCCAGCGTGCGCGAGCGCAGACGCTCGGCATCGCCCGCTGACACGTCGCGATCGAGCACACGCGCCGCATCCGGTGCATCGCGCTCAACCGTGCGAATATGCAGACGCTCGGCGATGGCGCGGACGGTGGCACAGCGGGCAGCCTCGGCCTCCTCCTGCGCCGGCGTAAAGATACGGTTGCGCCCCAGCACCAGGCCAATCACATTACGCGGGCCCAGAGCGTCGACGGCCAGCGCCGCCAGCAGGGACGACGGCAAGTCACCCTCGAGCGCCACCACAGCACGCGACGCACCGTGGGCTCGGGCGTTGTCGCGCACGGCGAGCACCAGCGCCCGCCACAGCCACTCCTCGGAACGGAACTCGGGCAGCTCGTGGTCTTCCAAGGCATCGAGCATCACGCCGCGTTGAATCTCCTGAACCAGCAGGCTCTCCTCAAAACACGGCGCTTGGGCCACCACGCGGCCGCAGTCGTCGAGTACAAACGACCCGCCGGTATACACCGACTCGTCATAGGCACCGACCGGCGCCATGCAGGCAAACCACACGCTGCGCTTGGATGCGATCTTGCGGTAGGCGCCGCTGCGAACGGCGGCAATGGCGGCAGTCTCACGGTCGGTCATGTCAAACGCGTTGAATTGGAAATACGCAATGAGGTCAACACCGGTCGGCAACATCTCGAGTTCGCGGTCCAAGTCAAAAATCACGGCGATGCGCACGCCGTCCACGTCGAACACCGGCGGCGCCCAACGTGTGTCGCTGTTCTCGCCACGCTGCAGGGCAATGCTCGAACGCGCCGGCACCACATGACCGTCCTTGAGCATCATGTAGTCGAGCAGCGGCTGGCCCTCAAACGAAACCGCCGCGGGCACGATGCAGATCATGTCAAGCTCCTGGATACGCTCGGCGACACCAGTCAAACCGGCAAGCACGTCGTGCTCAAAGTCGGCAGCGCCCACCAGGCCACCGGGCATGGCGCCCATAAAGAGCGGAGCCGGAACGCACAGCACGCGCGCCCCGCGCTCGTGGGCCAGACGAGCCTGGTCCTCGATGCGGCCGCAAATGCCCTCAATATCACCCAGGCGCATATCGATCTGTGCAAGTGCGAGCTTCATGGCCCAGCCCTTTCCGTCGTAAACCATCGAAATCGTAGTAAAAGCGCCGGCCGCATAATGCAGCCGGCGCTTGCATGTGCATATGCTAGCTATGATACCCCGAGCGGGGGCGCGCTCCTAGAATGTCGCGGACCACAGCCCGTGCAGGTTGCAGTAGGCATAGACGGTACCGGTCTTGGAGCCGCCCGCGAAAAACGTCGCGGGTTTCATGCCGGGCTCAAGGTAATGGACCTCTAAGCGGCCCTCGGCCTCAAGGGCGATCCACTCAATGTAGTGCTCGGGCAGGCTGGGGTGCTCGACCGAGCCAACGCGTGCGCGAATCACGTGACCGTCACGCTCGGTCTCGACAACAGGCACGTGCTTCTCGTGCGCTGCGTCCTCAGTGTTTGCAGTCAGTTCCGTGCAACCGGCAGGGGTCGCAACGTCGTCGCCAAGGGCGGCGATGAGCTTGCCGTCGGGGTCCTTAAAGAATTTCGCCATGATGTTCTCCTTTGCTGATGTGCCAATGTTCTTGATGGTTCTTATGCCCAAAGGCAGACAAACCATCCACGGCATTGCAAATGAACACATAACGAGCGGGGACGATGGGACAGCGCGGGCTATCCGCCCTGGCGGCCTCACCCGAGCGGGTTAACGCCCGTCGCCGCCGAGCAGCGCCAGAACATCCTCGCGGGTAAACAGCGCCGACGAGATGCCGTCGCCGCCGAGCACGCTGTTGACCAGGTCGCGCTTGGACTCCTGCATCTGCATAATGCGTTCCTCGATCGTGTCCTTGGCGATGAGCTTGTACACGGTCACGGTATGTTGCTGGCCAATACGGTGTGCACGGTCAGTTGCTTGGTCCTGCGCCGCCACGTTCCACCACGGGTCGTAGTGGATGACCACGTCGGCAGCCGTCAGGTTAAGGCCCACGCCGCCCGCCTTGAGCGAAATCAAAAAGACCGGAACCTCGCCCGCTTGGAACTGCGCGACCATCTTGGCGCGGCTCTCCTTAGACGAAGCGCCCGTGAGCTTAAGGAAGGCGATATCCTCCTTGGCCAGGCGCTTGCCAATGATATCGAGCATGCCCGTAAACTGGCTGAACAACAGGATGCGATGACCACCGTCGAGTGCGCCGTGCACGAGCTCCATGCACGTATCGAGTTTGGCGCTCCCCGCCTTGTAATCCTCGTAGTGTAGACGCGGGTCGCAGCAGATCTGGCGCAGCTTGGTGAGCTCGGCGAGCACTTTGAGCTTGTCTTTCTTAAACTCGGATGACTCGCGGTGCTGTACCTGCTGGGCGATGCGGTCCTGGTTGGCCAGGTAGAGCTTGCGCTGCTCGCCGGTGAGCTGAGCCACGACCGTGTCCTCGATCTTTTCGGGCAGATCGGCCACCACGTCCTCCTTGACACGGCGCAGTACAAACGGCGACACGAGTGCCTGCAGGCGAGCGGCGCTGTCGCCCTCGGCGTGCTCGACCGGGCTTTCGAAGCGCTTGGCAAACGACTCGCGCGTGCCAAGCAGGCCCGGCATCAAAAAGTCGAAGATGCTCCAGAGCTCGGACAAGCGGTTTTCGATGGGCGTGCCCGTCAGGGCAAAGCGCACGCCGGCAGGCAGGCGCTTTGCGGCGCGCGCCACCTGGGTGAGCGGGTTTTTAATGTACTGGGCCTCATCGAGCACCACACGGGCAAAGTCCTGCTCGACGTACTCGTCGATATCGCGCCGCATAAGGTCATACGACGTCACGACCACGTTATGCTCGGCCACGCCGGCGATCTGCACGCGACGCTGCGCCTTGGTACCCACAATGGCGCACACATCGAGCGACGGGGCAAAGCGCTCCAGCTCGGCGGTCCAGTTGTACACAAGCGACGCGGGACACACCACAAGCGTGGGTTTAGTGTCCCCCGCCTCCACGCGCGCCAGGATATGCGCGATCATCTGGAGCGTTTTGCCCAGGCCCATGTCGTCGGCCAAGATGCCGCCAAAGCTCAGGTGTTCGAGTGAGCCGAGCCACTGGTAGCCGTCGACCTGGTAGCCGCGCATCGTTGCCTTGAGCGATGCTGGCACCGTAAAGTCCATCTTGCCGAGCGTGTCCAGACGCTCGACGGTACGGCGGAACGCAGCGTCGCGATCGGCCTCGAGCGCGGGCGTGCGCGCGAGCATGCTATCGACGAACAGGGTACTCGATGCGGGAAGCGACACGCCGTCGAGCAGATCGACGGCATCGACACCCAGGTCCTCGGCAAGGCCAAACGCGGCGCGGGCACCCTCGTCCAAGCGTACGATGTCGCCGGACGTCAGGCGCGCAAACGTCTGGTGGCGCTTGTACGAGTCCAGATAGATGGCAAGGTCCGCAGCAGAAAGCCCGCTCGCGCCCAGCTCGACATCGAGCAGATTGCTCTTGACGGTCGCACGAACCGAAAGCTTGGGCGCAGGGCGCACCGAGATCTGGCGTAGGCGGTCGCTGAGCATGACCTCGCCCAGCTCGGACAGGGCAGACAGGCCCTCGGTCAGCAAGCAGAACAGGCTCTCGTCGTCGCGCTCCTCAAACGCCAGGCCGCCCTCGTAAAAGTCGAAATACAGAGCCGCCGTGTCCATAACGCGAAACTCTGCCACCTCGTCGCGCGGCGGCACGCCCGGGCGCTGCTCTTCGAAGGGGCTGCCCGGAGCGCCCAGGTTAAAGAGATCTGCCGACCAGTCGCCGTAGGTAACCGTAACTTTGCAGGTCACGAGTCCATCGTCGACGCCGATCGCCATGGCAAAGCTCGGCTCGGGCGCCACGGTATCGAGCGCAGCGGGCGCGGTAAGGTCGGTGTAGTCGCGCAAAATGGGCAGCGCCATACGACAGAACTCCCCCACCTGGTCGGCAGCGATATGGACCGGCGTGCGACAGGGCAGCAAGCGCGATAGGAACGGCGCCGCATGCTGGGCAAACGCTACATCGGTGCGGCGCGCACGGCGGGTGTCGACCAGATAGGCAACGTCGCCAGAAGCAAAGCAGTATGCATCGGCCGGCAGGCGCAGATCGTAGCTGCCGCCAGCCGCCGGCGCGATTTTGGCGGCAAGGAGCGGTGGGCGCTTAGACAACGCCTCGTCCTCCCCTTCCGGAGGCATCTCAACCGCCACGTCATAGGTGCGATGCGTCGTCGTCCCCCGCGACCAGCCGGGCTCAAAGGAGATGGTCTGGCCACGCAACAGGTCCAGCACATATACGATGCTATGCTCGGACAGTGGCAACTGACGCTCGGCGACAAAACCGCTGCGGGCAAAGTCGTACGACGCCGAACGCGAGCTTGTGATGTCATCGAGATAGGCAACTGTCGTCACGACAAGGTTGAGCAGCTTTGTCGACACGTCCTCGAAGGCTTCGGGCGTATGGACAAACGTGAGCTTCTTGCCGTACGAGAAGGTGCCGCCGCGCACGTAGGCATCGGCCATGCCGTCGATGTCCTTGACCACGTAGGAGACCGATCCACAGCGAATGCGAAGCTCGAGCGCCCAGCTAAAGCGGTCGGCGAACAGCGGATTGTAGTACGGCACCAGCGAGGGTTCCAACACCGCCTTGGGGGCATCGGGATCCACACTGCCGGCGAGCTTGCGGCGCATGCTCGCCAGCTCATCCATGCGCGCGTCCGAAAGATCGGAGAGCGCCGCCATGAGGCTGGGACTCGTGGGGGCGGGCGCCGGAAAGGGAAAGTTGGGATTGACGGCCGGCGCTTTGGGCGCGGTGCGCGCGGGCTGTTTCGGCTGCGCCGTAAACGTGCGAACCGGCGTGCGCAAACCTTCGACGGGCTCGGCGCCGCTGGCATCCAAATACGCCAGAGCCGTGGCAATAGCGTGCTTGCACATACCGGGGTAACGATAGGCGGCGGGGCAATCGCAGTCGTAGTCGATCACCTCGTGCTCGTCCATGTCGAGCGCCACTCGCGTCTTGTACAGGTCGCCGCGCGAACCGCGCACCGAGCCCTCAACCGTCACGTTTTTGGAGAAGCGCGAGCCGCTGTCCTCGATCGACAGCACGGCGCCGTTGAGCATGAGCGAACGCCCCTTCATAAAGGTGCCGCTCAACGCCGCCTCTTTGCGAAGCGCCTGCACAAACGTCCCCTGCGCCATCACTTCCTCCAATCTCACCCGGGGTAGCTTAGATAACCGTCACGCGGCCTTGGTTGCCGACGATGGCCTTTGCCTCTGCCAGCAGCGGAATCGAGCGTGCATTGACCTTGGCCGGCACCTCGGCACGCAGCACGCGCCCGTCGACTTGCTCAATAAAGATCTCCACGCGGTCGCCGCCCGGGTTGGTGGTGAGCACCGTGGCCAGGCGCGCCATATTGCCCTGGCTAAATCGGCTGTTGGGCACCATGACCTCAAAGACCTTGGGCTTGTTTTTCTCCTCGCTAAGCTCCAGCGGTACAATCTCCTGCGCGATGATCTGGTCGCCGCGGTCCGAGCGCTCGAGCTTGCCCTTAATGCGCACAAACGCGTCGGACAGCTGCGCGCCGGTCTCGGGATCGACCTCGCCGTACAGATACCCCTCGGCCTCCTTGTAGGTCTTGGGGAACACCACGACCGTGGCCTCGCCTTCCATGTCCTCGAGCTGCACGATACCCATGGGATCGCCGTTTTTGGTCACGCGCTTGGACACGCTCGAGACCATACCGGCCCACCACAGCGCCTTGCCCTCGGGAATCTCCTGGTTGATGGTACCGCCCGTGGGGTTTTGCACCTCGTAGCCGGTGTCGATCTGCGAGAACGAGAAGTCACGCGCTTTGCTAAGTGCATACTCAAACGGACGCAGCGGGTGGTCCGAGACGTAGATGCCCAGAACCTCCTTCTCCTGGCTCAGCTTAAGGTGGCGGTCCCATTCCTGGCCATCCGGATCGGGCACGCTCACCTCAAAGCCCGAGCCCTCAACGTCGCCAAACATATCGAAGAACGACGTCTGGCCGCTCGCGCGGTCCTTCTGGCGCTTTACCGCGGCATCGATGATGTTCTCGGGGTTGTTCTTGTCCACAAAGTGCATCATCTGGCGACGCGGATACCCCGTGGAGTCGAAGGCGCCTGCCTTGATCAGCGATTCGATCACGCGACGGTTGGCCTGGCTCGAGTCCACGCGCTCGACAAAGTCGTGCAGTGTCTTAAACGGGCCGCCCGCCTCGCGCTCGGCGATAATCGCCTGCGCCACGCCGGTGCCCACGCCGCGGATGCCGGCCAGACCAAAGCGCACGCCCTCCTTGGTAGCCGTGAACTCGGTACCGGACTCGTTGACATCTGGCGAAAGCACGGGAATGCCGTCGTGACGGCATGCCGAGACGTAGTGCACGATCTTGTCGGTCTTGCCCGTATAGGACGTCAGAACGGCCGCCATGTACTCGTGCGGATAGTGCGCCTTGAGCCACGCCGTCTGCATAACCAGGATGGCGTAGCCGGCGGAGTGCGACTTGTTGAAGGCGTAGGACGCGAACTCGAGAACATCGTCCCAAATCTTCTGGGCGACCTCGCGCGTGTAGTTGTTCTTGATAGCGCCGTTCATCCAGTGGTCGTAGGTGGTCTCGTCCGAGCCATCCTCCCAGTGGAGCACCGTCGACGTGAGCAGCTTAATCTTTTTCTTAGCCACGGGCTTACGGATACGCGAGTCCGATTCGCCCTTGGAGAAGCCGCACATCTCGACGGAGATGAGCATAACCTGTTCCTGGTAGACCATGGTGCCGTAGGTTTCGCCCAGGATGTCGTCCAGGCGGTCGTCGTAGGAAACAGCCGGCTCCTTGCCGTTCATACGGTTGATGTAGGACGAGACCATGCCGGCGCCCAGCGGGCCCGGGCGGTATAGGGCGATCAATGCCACGACGTGCTTGTACTCGGTGGGCTTCATGTTCTTGATCGTGGCCGTCATGCCGGCGGACTCGACCTGGAAGACGCCGGCGGTGTGACCGGAGCCCATGAGCTTAAAGATCTCGGGGTCGTCAAAGGGAATCTCTTCCTCTTTGATGTCGATGCCGAAGTTCTTCTTGATGTTTGCCTTGGCCTTGGAGATAACCGTCAGCGTGCGCAGGCCCAGGAAGTCCATCTTGAGCAAGCCCATGTCGGCAACGGTATGACCCTCGTACTGGGTAATCTCGACGCCGCCCTTGGTATCGAGCTTGGTGGGTACGTGCTCGTTGACGGGATCGCGGCAGATCAAAACGGCGCACGCGTGCACGCCCTCGCCACGGGTGAGGCCCTCGATCGAGAGCGCCGTGTCGATGATGCGGCGGGCGTCGTCATCCTTTTTATAGGCCTCGGCAAAGTCGGGGTTAAACAGATCCTCTTTGCCGGGTTGCTTTTCGAGCACCTGCTTGAGCTTGACCTTGGGGTCGCTCGAGACCATCTTGGACAGGCGCTGGCCCATGTAGACCGGATAGTCCAGCACGCGCGCGGCGTCGTTGATGGCCTGCTTGGCCTTAATGGTCGAGTAGGTGATGACGTGGGTGACCTTCTCGGGGCCGTAGAGCTGACGAACGTGCTCCACTACCTCGAGGCGCCGCTCATCGTCGAAGTCCATATCGATATCGGGCATCTCGGTACGCTGCGGGGACAGGAACCTCTCGAACATCAGGCCGTTCTCGAGCGGGTCGAACGCGGTGATGTTCATGGCGTAGGCGACGATAGCGCCGGCGGCCGAGCCACGGCCGGGGCCGACGCCGATGCCATTGTCCTTAGCCCATTGCACGTACTCGGCAACGATCAAAAAGTAGGCGGCAAAGCCCTTGTCGCAGATGACCTTGTATTCGTACTCAAAGCGCTCTTTGATGTTAACGCCACCGATCTCGCGCGTGGCCCAGTCGTCGCCATAGTGCTGGCGCAGGCCCTTCTCGCACTCACGGCGGAACTGGCTCTCGTGCGTCTCACCGGGATCGAGCAACGGAAAGCGCGGCAGGATGATAGAGTCCCAGTCCAGCTCAACGTAGCACTTGTCGGCGATCTCGAGCGTGTTGTCGCAGGCCTCGGGGCAATACGGGAACATCGCCCGCATCTCCTCCTCGGTCTTCATGTAAAACTCCGAGCCGGTCATGCGCATGCGGTTGGGGTCATCGACCTTGGCGTTCATGCCAATACACATGATGACGTCCTGCACGGGCGCGTCCTCACGGCGCAGGTAATGGAAGTCGTTGGTGGCAATAACCTTGACGCCCACCTGCTTGGCGATGTCGATGAGCGTGCGGTCCATCTGCTCGTCGGTCAGGCCGTTGTCGGTGGTGATGCCGTGTTCCTGGATCTCGATGTAGAAGTCACCGGGCTCGAAGGTATCACGGAAGGTCTCGGCCCACTTGATGGCGCCTTCCATGTCGCCGCGGTCGATGTATTTGGGGATGATGCCCGCGATACAGGCGCTCGTGCAGATCATGCCCTTGGCGTGGCGGCGTAGGTTGTCGAGCGTCACGCGCGGCTTGTAGTAAAAGCCCTGCACTGCGGCCTCGGAAACCGTCTGCATCAGGTTGACGTAGCCCTCCTGGTCCTTGGCCAGAAGGATCATATGGTAGAGCTCGGGCTTATGGTCGCGAGCGAGCGTCTCGTCCGGCGTAAAGTAGACCTCGCAGCCAAAGATGGGTTTGATGACCAGGGGCGGCTTGAGCTCGTCGATATTGCCCTTCTCGTCCCACATGGCCATGTCCTTCACATACTGGGCATGCTCGCGCGGGTTTTCCTCGGGATCGGGTTCCACCAGCTCGTCGCGGCGGTCCTTTTCCAAGAAGGCCTTGTCGTGGCTCCAGGTTTTGTACTCGGGCGTGTTGTGGTTGACGGCGTCGCAGGCCAGCGCTAGATCGGGCACGCCATACATGTAGCCGTGGTCGGTAATGGCCACGGCGGGCATGCCCAGCTCAACGGCACGGTTGACCATATCCTGGATACGGGTTGCGCCGTCGAGCATGGAAAAGACAGTGTGGTTGTGCAGATGGACGAATGCCATGTGATGAGCTCCGATGCGGGTTCGTGTTCTGACTGAACGATTTTACCCCACGGCACGGACAGCACCCGAACCTAGCCAAACCAACACGGCTCCTCTTGCAGTTGCGGTGAAATGCGGACTGTTTGGCGGCTTTTTTGGCCAAAACAGTCCGCATTCCACCGCAAGTTATCTGAGGGCTAGAGATTGTAGGTGACTACTTGAGGTTCGGCGGGTTCGACGAAGATGGTTGGATTCGCCTGCTCCACGCGGACGAACTTGACAGTCACGGCCTCAAAGCCCGCCTTGTGCAGAACATCAGCGTAGACGCGCGCCTGCAGGGCGTGCTTCTCCTGCAGCTGTTCCGGTGTCTCGTCCGGTGTGCCGCCCGTCTTGTAGTCGATGACCAGCGCGCGTGACGAATCCGCCGGGTTCGTCGCCAAAGCGTCGATGGCGCCTTCGGCATAGGCGCCGTAGCGAGCGATGTCCTCGTCCTCGCAGCCCAGCGAAAAGAACGGCACCTCGGCGCGAACGCACGGCCACGCGAGCAGGTCGGCACGAACAGCCGACTTGAGCCAGCGGTTCAGGGCAACGTCGAAGCGTTCGCGCTGCTCCGGCGTCAGGCGCCACAGACGCGCCAGCGCATCGGCGCGCGCAGCGGGCAACGCGTCGGCACCCATCTCGATGAGCCACTGGCAGGCGGCGTGGAACGCCGAGCCCAGCGCCATGGGGTTGCCGGCGGGCTCAACGACGACCACGTCCGCATCGGCCATCTCCGAGCCATCCGACTCTGCATCATCGCCAGCCTCGTCCATGGGCACGTGCGCCTCGGCGGCACGGTCCTCGGACTCGGCATGCAGCGCCGCGGCAATTGACGAGTAGCTGTACGAATCGCGCTCCGGATACGGGCAGGTGCCCATGCGCACGCCCACCGCCTGGGGATACACGAGCTCAAACGCATCGGGCTCGGGGTCGGCAGGACCGGGGACGATTGTACTGGCCGAATCGTCGGCAGTATCTGTATCGACATCGCCGCGAACAAGCCTGCCCTCGGCATCCAGCGAAGCGTTGGCCTCAAACGCCTGCTCGCCAAAGGTAAAGTTCGCGAGCGAAATGAGCTCGTAGTCGCCCGGCCGGGAGTTGTCGAACACCAGGCGGTCGGCATCGAGCTGCGGCATGTCCAGAGCGTCGGTCGGCAGAATACGGCGCAGCACGTCATAGGTCAGATCGCTCTCGACGTCGAAGGTCGGCGCCGTCACCTTGCCACGGCTCACGCCGGCATCCATCGCCAAGATCACCAGCTCGCGCGCACGTGTCATGGCAACGTAGAGCAAGCGGGCCCGCTCCTCGAGCGAAAGCTGCAGGTCGTCGTTGCGCAGGCGGGCAAATGCCTCGGCGGGAGAACCCGTCGCGCAGACATCCTCCATGAGCTCCGGCGGCAGCCACAGCGACGTGCCCTTGCCCTTAAACGCATGCTCAAACTGCTTTTTGACGTCATCGCCCTTCACAAAGGTCCCATCGGCAAGCTTAACGCCATCAAAACGAGCTGGCAGTGCCACGACCTGCGCTCCGCCCTCGACACGCCCCATCTGAGCCGCACCGGACGGCTTGCGCACGCCAAAACACTCGGCAACCGCTACGACCGGATACTCCAGACCCTTGGACGCATGCACGGTCATGATGCGCACCGCGCCGTCGCCCTCCTCGTTGAGGGCACCCGGGGCCTCCTTGCCCGCCAAGAAGCGGTCGAAGGCCAGCGCGATGGAACGCGGCGAGTTGCCGAACTCGGCCTCCTCCTCGGCCACGGCGTCGAGCGCCTTGAGCACGTTGGCGGCGATGGCCTTGCCCTCGGGGCCGCGCTGCGCCAGGCGCACGAACCAGCCGGAGGCATTGACCGCGTCGCGCGCGATGGCGGCGAACGAATCACGCCCCACGCGACGCAGTGCGTAGCGCAGCACCTCGCGGGCACGCGTCACAAGCGGCAAGCCCTGCAAGCCCGGCACATCGGAATCGCTCATGATGCCCATGTCGATATTCCGGCGCGAGGTCTCCCCCGTCTCGCCATCGAGCTTGGTCGCCAGCGCCAGGAACTCCTGGGCGCCGAGCGCAAACATCGGCGAGGCGAGCAGCGGCATAAGGCCCTGCGCCGTATCGGCCGGATTGGCGAGCGCACAAACCAGGGCGCGCACCGTCTGCACCTCGGCTGCTTGGGCAAAGACCGAGCCGCCTGCGATCACGCAGTTGAGCCCTTGGTCGCGGAAGGCCTGCGCATAGACATCGGCGTTGGTCATGCGGCCCAGCAGCAGGACCATGCTGCCCTGGGGCTGCCCCGCTTTGACGAGCGTTTGGAACCGCTCCGCAATCGCACGAGCTTTCGCCTGCGTTCGCTCCTGGGTGCTGCCACCGGCAACGAACAGCGCCTGGCGGCGCGAAGCCTTCGCCTTGAGCTTGTCCTCGCGTTTGTCGCTCGGTTCAAGATCCAAGAACCCCTGCATCAAACCACCGGTGTTGCCGTCAAAGACGCGTGCTACGTAGCGCAGCACCTCGTCGTGGCTGCGGAAGTTGCGCACGAGTTTGACGAGCTCGCCAGCGGGGGCATCGGATGCGACAGCCGTCTCGGGCGCAGCAGAGGAGCCCACCTTGCGCTCCTGGCGGCGAAACACCTCGACCTCGGCGCCACGGAAGCGATAGATGGACTGCTGTGCATCGCCTACGGTGCACAGCGCGCGCTCCCCCGCACCCGTCAGGTAGCGTATCAGATCGACCTGCATCTGGTCGGTATCCTGAAACTCATCGATCATGACCATCTTAAAGCGGCCCTCGTACGCAGCACGGATGGCAGGGTAATCGCGCAACGCCTCGTAAGCCATACGCAGCAGGTCGTTATTATCGAGAGCGGACTGGGCAGCCTTCAGCGCGCGATACTCAGCCTCCACGGAACGGGCCAGGCCCACCAGCGCATCGAGCGCCGGGCCACCGCAGGCAAGCACGATATTGATAAACGCATCGGCGGCCTCGGCCTTGAGCAGCTCGACCTGCTCCTTAGGGAATGCCTTGCTCGCGCGCGGCATGGTGCACGACATCATGAGTCGCGCTGCATCGGCCATGGTCTTGCCGCTCGCCTCGAACGCGTCAATGGCGTCGAGTGCCATCTGCGCCTTCTCGGTCGCGGCCTTGCTTGCGCCCAGCGCCGCGCGATAGGCATCGGCGAGTGCCGAGGTATCGGCCTGGCCGCGCGCCACGCACACGTCGTCCATACCGCCCGGCAACTGGCTCGACAGCTCCAGCAGGTCGCGCACCAGGCCCTTGATGGTCGTGCCGGTGCCAAAGGAACCGCCCTCGCCCGCCATGGGATACCAGGCATAGAGGGCCTTGAGCGATGCCGCGAGCTCGGGGGCGGCATCGGGCGCCGTCGCGCGGGCCAGCACATGCTCAACAGCCTGGTCCATAAGCTCGTCGGTATCGGTGAGCACCGTGAACTCGGGGTCGATGCCCAGCTCCAGCGCATGCGCGCGCAGGATACGCGAGCACATGCCGTGAATGGTCGAAATCCACGCGTCGTCGACGGTCAGTGCTTCCTCGTCCATGCCCTCGTCGATAAGCGCACGGCGCACGCGGTCGCGAATCTCGGCCGCGGCATCTTTGGTAAAGGTAATAGCGAGCACCTGATCCAGATGTTCAACGAACGGACCGGATTCGGGCGAGAGCGCGTAGACGATGCGGCGCGTAAGGGTAAAGGTCTTGCCCGAACCGGCGCCCGCCGAGACAAATAGCGGACGGTCGAGCGTTTTGACAATCTGCAGCTGTTGCGGCATCAAAGTCGAAAGATCCATGGTCTACACGTCCCTCCTTACAAACGTTCCTTGGTGGTTATACGAACAGCGCGCATGCGCGGCTTGCGCCGATGTCGGGTCGACAGCGGCGACGTCACCTGCCTCGAGCTCGCGCAGGCGCTCGGCAATGCCGGTCTCCACGCGGTCGAGCAGGGCATCGAAGTCCATGCTGCCGCCCTCGCCCGGGAAGCCCTTCTTGAGGCCCGGGATGCGACCGTCACCACGCTCTTCCTCGAGCAACTCGGCACTCGCCGCGCCGCGCAGCGCGGGCTTGCCGCCCTTGGTCGAGAAATAGAGCGCAGCACGGGTATCTAGGCCCAGCGCCCGACGCATGGCCTGCGCGTAGATGAGTGTCTGGGTATGGGGTGGCAGCCAGCGCGGGTCGTCGATGGGCGCCGTGCCCGATTCCTCGTCGCGCACCGTAGGGTCGGCGAGCTTAAACTCCTCAACGCCCGTGCGATGCTTGTAGTCGATTACCACGGCGCGATTCTCGGCATCCACATCTACGCGGTCGATGCGCCCGCCGAGCGGCCAACCGGCATACTCAACGTTAAGATCGTTAAAGGCAAACTCCAGGTAGCGCGGAGCAAAAGGAGTCAGCGCCTCGGACTCGTAGGCAAGGACGCCCTCCAGCTGCGGCAAGATCTCGGCCACCTGACGCTCCTCCACCGGGGAGAGCGGCACCAGCGGGCCCTCGTTGCCACGCTTGCCCGCATGCTCGGCCAAGGTATCGGTAAAGACCTCGCGCAGCAGCTCCTGTGCGCGCGGCAGATTCTCGGGCGTCACGCGCTCCATGCCCTTCTGCGGAAGACACGCATGCAAGTGCTCCAGCACGTCGTGGACAAAGTTGCCCTTCTCCATGTTGCCAAAGCCCGCGTCGATCGACTGGGGCTTGACGCGATACGAGACGAACCAGCACAGCGGGCAGGTGGAATAGGCCTCGATCTGCGAGGCGGACGTCAGACGCGGCACAAGCGGCGCGTCCTCACCCTCGCCATCGCGACGGCACAGGACCAAATACGGAATGGCTTCATCGCTCAGATGCTGAGGAGCTTCGCAGGTCACGCGCTCGCGCCTAAGACCTTCACCTGCCGCGGGATCAAAGTCGGCGATGATATCGCCCTCGCCCACGCGCATGGGCTTGGCAGCGCCAGCGGCCTCGGCATGTGCCCACAGCTCGGTCCATACGGCTGCCGGGTAGCACTCGCGTGCCCGGCGATCGTGCGTCACACGGGCGAGCGCGACCGGACCGCTCGCCGCCTGCATCGCACGGCCAAAGCGCACGCGCAGCAGGGCAGCGGGCTCCAAAGACACGCCGTCGCGGCGCAGCTCGGCTGTCAACGTGGCAAGCGGGCCCTCTTCGTGCGAAAGCGGATAGCTGTCCAGGTCGACATCGGCAAACAGCACGGCATCGTAGCTGCCAGGGCGAAGAACCGACGCATCGGCAAGCGACGCGAAGCGCACTTGTGCTCGTGGTGTGCGATCGACCTCGTAGGTCTCGTAATCGTAGGCGGTACTGCGCTTGTCCACCTTGGTTCGAACGCCGTCGAGAACCGGCACGGTCGCGGCCTGCGACACGTCGAGCGCGCGAGCATCGTTCATAAGGATGTCGATGGCATGGCGCAGCAAAGCCGTCTCTGCCTGGCGACGGGCCTGGCCGTCAAGGCCGCCTAGAGCGCGATCGGGCAACGCCTCGGCAACGGCAAGCATGGCCTTAAGCGCCGTCACGGGCTTGTCACGCCACAGCGCCTGGAACACGTCCGAGACCACACACGGTACGTTCTTAAACCAGTTATCGTCGCTCGTCGCCTTGCGCGCGCCCCTCACCTGGCCCTGAACGCTCTGCAGCAGGCTCTTGACGCCCGCGGTAGTCTTGCTGCGCGAGAGACGCATATTCTTATCGAAGGTACGGGCATTGACGGCATCAGCGCCCGAAAGCGGACTGTAGATCCAGTCGGTAAGCTCCGGCGCGGGCCACCACTCAGTCTTGGAAGCGGTGCCCTCGTCGGCGGCTTTCATACGCTCGATCAGGTTGGCGAGCGCCGTAAACTGCCTGCCCGCGATGGACTGGGAAAACGCCGTGAACTCAGTCGTCTCGGCCGCAATGTGACGCGCCGCCAAACGGGCGGCGAGCTCGCCGAACAGCTGGGGTGCCCGGGCAGAAACGACGAGCACGCGCACGGGGTCGGCGGGCGTTGCAGTAGCTTTATCGGCCTTGGACTCCTTGTGCGCTTTCACCAACTTATCGATGGCGTCCGCATAGACATGAGCACGGGCATGGGGGCCGGCGACCTCAATAAAGGCAGGCTGAGCGGCGGCCCCGCAAGCGACATCAGACGCGACGGCGTCCTCCCCCAGCGGCGCGATCTCAAACAGCACACCGCGGGCATCAAATGCCGTGGCAAGCTCCTCGCGCATCGCCGCCTGCTCGCGGGCAAGCAGCACGACGACCTCTCCCCCATTGTTCGCCACGGCAGACAGCAGCTCGAGTAGACCGTGCGTAAACGACGTGGTACCGCGCACGCATACGGCGCGGGCGCACGCCGGCAGGCTATCGGCCAGGGCACCGGCCATAATGTCGGCTGCCTCGCAGGGCTCGACCATATCTCGACGGTCCAAACCGCCCGCGTAGGCACGCAAAAGCTCAAACACACGAGCCTCGGCATCGCTTTTTGGCTCAGGCTGGCAATTGTTGCCACCGCATCGCTCGGCCGTCGTCCCCGCCACACCCGGCAGCACATCGCGGGCCATGCGCGCGAGCATGCGCACCGTGCCCTGGCTACGCGAAAGCGGCTGCAGGTCGGCATCGTCGCGGCGGGCAATCATATCCGAAAACAGCATCTGACGTTGCAGGTTGTCGACGAAACCGCGCCCGTCGCCCAAAAGCTCCCAAAGCGAGCGAAGCCACGATGCGGGTGTCTTGTAGTCGATACCCAGCGAAATGCCGGCTTCCGCCGCATCATGACGGCACAGATCGAGCTCGGCAAACGTTGGTGCCAGCAACACGACACGCCCGTGACGGGCAATAAGGTCGGCAAGCAGCGCCGACTCGGCATCGCTCAAATCCGTGCCGGCATTGGTGGTATAGATTCGAACAGGCATGGTCCTCCGCTCAAACCGTTCGCAATAATCAATGCATCCATCCTACCCGCCCAAGCGGACACATTGCCACCGCAGTTCCATCTTTTGGTACAAAGCAACCTGAACCCAACGCACCAGCCGATTGCAGGCATATAAAAACCGCCCCCGGAGGGACGGTTCTTCGTAATTCAATGTTGTCGCTGGCCTACTCGCCATCCTCCAACTTAATGAGGATCTTGCGGTAGCCACCGTACTCGCCGTTCAGCGCCTTTGAAACGCGGCTCACCGTGGTGGACGAAGCGCCGGTACGGGCCTGAACCTCAACATAAGGCTCGCCCTCGTCCAAATAGCGCGCAACCTGCAAACGCTGAGAAAGGTCGCAAATCTCGCGCGGCGTGCAGATATCGGTCAAAAACGCTTGGATATCCTTCTCGTCGTCCAAAAGGCTAAATGCGTGGACCAGCTGCTTGACATCAGGCTTGTCAAACATGTTCTCGATATTCATCGATCACCGCCAAACCCGCCAAAAGGCATCGAAGTTGATACTGACATCGGGCATCGTTCGCCCGTTCTATGCAATAGGGCAACGCCTGTGGCTTTTGCCCGTAGCAGTGTAGCACACCACCAAACTAAAGCGACAAGACTCTCTGCCAGCGGCGCGTTTTTCAGGACGAACGCCGTTTAGAA
This sequence comes from uncultured Collinsella sp., assembly GCA_902496775.1. GTDB lineage: Bacteria > Actinomycetota > Coriobacteriia > Coriobacteriales > Coriobacteriaceae > Collinsella. Next base: position 9,872 of record CABVCF010000002.1, on the reverse strand, counting down.
ACCATATGCGCACGTAAGCTCCACGAATATTTGAGACAATGGGCGCCCAAACACCGCGGCGCGCCCGCGCAACCATCCAGGTCGCCGCCGCAAGCCGCTTCACGCGACGCCAGCAACCCCGGCGCAAGAAAGGATTCACGCCATGCGCTTTATGCTTAACTGGCTCTTCACCTCGATCGCCATCGCGATCGCCACGTTCCTCGTCCCCGGTATCCAACCCTTCGGCTTTGCCGAGACCTGGGTCTGTTTCGCCTTCGTGGGACTGTTCCTGAACATCGTCGATTCGTTCGTCAAACCGTTCCTCACGGTCATCTCGCTGCCGCTCACGATCATTACGCTGGGCATTTTCCAGCTTGTCGTCAACAGCTTTATGCTTGAGCTCGCGAGCTACCTGTCGGTCAACCTGCTGGGCGTCGGCATCTCCATCGCCAGCTTTGGATCGGCCTTTATGGGCAGCATCCTGGTGTCCATCACGCGCAGCATCCTCGACAGCATCGCCGAGGACTAAAACGGCCATTCCGGCCGCGTCCGTCTCAACAGCCCAAAACGAAGGCCGCCCATCGCAAAAATGGGCGGCCTTCTTATTTGCCAAGTCTCAAAGGGCGAGAAAATCTACCATTTCCACCACGTCCCCAAATGCAGGTGTGGGTTAGATAACGTAGTCGTAGCCATGGTTGGGAGCGACAAGTTGATCAAGCGTCACACCGTCGAGGTAGTCGTTGATGAGCTTGTCCAGGTTCTTCCACACGTCGAGCGTGGGGCACTCATCCGAACGCGAGCAGCCCTTGCAGTCGCCATCCAGGCAGGCGACCGGCGCCAGACTGCCCTCGGTCAGGCGCAAGATCTCGCCCACCGTGTACTGCTCGGGCGGGCGCGTGAGCACATAGCCGCCGCCCTTGCCACGCATGCCCGAGAGCATGTTGGCGCGCACAAGCGTAGCCAAGATGTTCTCGAGATATTTCTCGGAAATCCCCTGTCGCGCCGCGATCTCTTTGAGCGGGATGCGACCGGCCGCCTGGTGCTCGGCCAGGTCGACCATAACGCGCAGGGCATATCTGCCCTTAGTAGAAACCAACATGTATAGTGCTGCCTTTCGGTCATTTAGTCCGTAGAAATTCTAGCCGAAAAATTGGTTTTGAAAATACCCGTTCCGGTCAAGATGGTTAATCGACTCGTAATAATCTTCTATTTCCTATTGCGTTACTAGGCTTTACTGTCTACTATGCTTGCCAACAGCAAAACGAACAACCCATAAGGTTTATGGGTTTCGCTGCTACACACACCGTAAAACCACACGGTATCCAGTCATTTGAACACTTTGGAGGTTCACCATGAGCAATGTTTATACGTCCATCGATCAGCTTATCGGCCACACCCCGCTCCTGGAGCTCACTCACTTTGAGGCCGATGAGGACCTCAAGGCCCGCGTGCTCGTCAAGCTGGAATACTTCAACCCCGCCGGGTCCGTCAAAGACCGCGTCGCCAAGAACATGATCGACGAGGCCGAGAAGGCCGGCAAGCTCGTGCGCGGCGGCGACTACACCATCATCGAGCCCACGAGCGGCAACACCGGCGTCGGCATCGCCTCGGTGGCGGCGGCTCGCGGCTACAAGGTGATCATCACCATGCCCGAGACCATGTCCGTCGAGCGCCGCAAACTTATGCAGGCATACGGCGCACAGCTCGTGCTCACCGACGGCTCCAAAGGCATGAAGGGCGCCATCGCCAAGGCCGAGGAACTGCAGAAGGAGACGCCCAACAGCATTATCGCCGGCCAGTTTGTGAACCCCGCCAACCCCGCCATCCACAAGGCCACGACCGGCCCCGAGATCTGGGATGACACCGACGGCAAGGTCGACATCTTCGTCGCCGGCGTTGGCACCGGCGGCACCGTGACCGGCGTGGGCGAGTTCCTCAAGGAACAGAACCCCGAGATTCAGATCGTCGCCGTCGAGCCCGCTACCTCCCCGGTGCTCTCCAAGGGCCAGGCCGGCCCGCACAAGATCCAGGGTATCGGCGCCGGTTTTGTGCCCGACGTCCTCGACACCCAGGTCTACGACGAGATCATCCCCGTCGAGAACGACGACGCCTTTGCGACCGGCCGCGCCGTGGGCCACAAGGAGGGCGTGCTCGTGGGCATTTCGTCCGGCGCCGCCGTGTGGGCCGCGCTACAGCTGGCCAAGCGCCCCGAGAACGAGGGTAAGACCATTGTGGCGCTGCTCGCCGATACCGGTGAGCGCTACCTGTCCACGGCGCTCTTCCAGGACTAGAGCTTCTCGTTCTTAGAACGAGTCCAGGGCACGCCAGTCTCCCCTCTCTTCTGGCAGCCTGAGTCCATCTCGTTAGGGTGTCCCACGAGACGTCCGAACTTGCTACAATGTCTGCGGCGCGGAACCAGCCTCCCGCGGCGCTTTTCTTTTTTGGCCACATGCCACCAAGGAGAACCTCCCCATGCACAACAAGCGCGTGCTCGTCGCCATGAGCGGCGGCGTCGATTCCAGCGTGACCGCGTACCTGCTCAAAAGCCAGGGCTACGAATGCGTCGGCGCCACCATGCGCCTCACCTGTCCCGCACCCGACCCCGCCACAGGCATGAGCAAAGTCGACCGCGACATCGCCGATGCAAAGGCCGTCGCCGAGCGCCTGGGGATACCCCACCATGTGCTCGACCTGCAGCAGACCTTCGACCGCAATGTTATCGAGCGCTTCGTGGCTGCCTACCAGGAAGGGTTGACGCCAAATCCGTGCATCATCTGCAACCGCCATATTAAGTTTGGTGCGCTGCTCGATGCGGCACTCGATATGGGCTGCGACTACATCGCCACGGGTCACTACGCCAAAACGGACCAGGCGTCCGACGGCACCTGGCAGCTGCACCGCGGCGAGGACCCCAAGAAGGAGCAGAGCTACTTTTTGTATTCGCTCACGCAGGAGCGGCTGTCGCGCACAATCTTTCCGCTGGCCGGGCTGGACAAAGAGCGCGACGTGCGCCGCATTGCCACCGAGCAGGGCTTCATCAACGCCAAGAAGGCCGAGAGCGAGGACATCTGCTTTATCGCGGACGGCGACTACGCGGGCTATATCGAGCGCCGCTGCGGACATCCCGCTGCACCGGGCGACATTGTGTGGCGCGACGGCAGCGTGGTCGGACGCCATAACGGCGCGTTGCGCTATACCATCGGCCAGCGCAAGGGCTTGGGCGTCGCGATGGCGCATCCCGTGTATGTGACGGGCGTCGACACCGCCAACAACACCGTGCATCTGGGCGAGGCCGAGGACCTAACGGCCACAGCACTCACGGCCGACGACTGGATCTGGAGCGCCCCTGCCGACCGCATGGAGGCAGAACTCGATGCCGGCGGCATTCGCGTGGGCGCCAAGTACCGCTACCGTCAGAAAGACCAGGCAGCGACCCTTACGCGCGGCGCAGACAGGCAAATGCTGCTAACTTTTGACGAGCCGCAGCGAGCCATCGCCCCCGGCCAAGCCGTTGTAGTCTACCGCGGCGACATCGTCCTGGGCGGCGGTACCGTGACTGCCGCCATCAAGTAGTCCCATCCCCTTCATAAGTTGCGGTGAAATAGGGACTGCTTATGCGTTTCAAATGCAAAAACAGTCCCTATTTCACCGCAACGCACAAGAGCGCCCCTGCCGGCAACGTTATACCGGCTAGTGCGCTCTTAACTTGCCACGCGCTATAAATGCGCCTAACGCTGCACGTAGGCGCGGACGAGCTCGAAGGTGTTTCGCACACCGTCGATGTGGCTGCGCTCGTAGTTGTGGCTCGCGTACACGCCGGGGCCGATCAGACCATGGCGAATGTCGTAGCCGGCCGAGAGCGTGGCCTCGACGTCGGAGCCGTAGTGCGGGTACACGTCGATGGCGTAATCAAGCTCGAGCTCGCGCGCGATGTTGGACAGCGTGGTCACCAGGTCGTAGTTGTAGGGGCCACCCGAATCCTTAGCGCAGATCGACACCATGCGCTCGGTGCAGCCCAGGTCGTCACCCACGCAGCCCATGTCCACGCTGATCATCTCGCGCGTGTCAGCCGGCACAAAGGCACCGCCGTGGCCGACCTCCTCGTACACCGTAAAGAGCAGCGAAACCTTGCGCGAAAGCGTCACCTCGCCAGCGGCGACAGCACGCGCCAAGCCCAGCAGAATCGACGCGGACAGCTTGTCGTCAAGGAAGCGGCTCTTGATGTAGCCGCTCTCCGTCACCGTGGTACGCGGGTCCATAGCGATGATGTCGCCGGTCTGAATGCCCAGCTCAAGCACATCGTCCTTGCTATCGACGTTCTCGTCGAGCAGGATCTCCATATTCTTCTCGATGGCCTTAACCGGCTCGTCAGCCACGTGCGCCGAAGGCTCGGTATTGAGGACCACACCCGCGTACACATTGCCGTCACGCGTGTAGACGGTGCAGTTCTCGCCATCGGCCGTAGACCACTGGTGCCCACCAAGCGTCGTAGGACGCAGGCGACCATTGTCCTTGATGGAGCGCACCATGGCGCCCAGGGTATCGACATGGCTCGCCAACACGAGCGGCTCGCCCTCGCCACCAAGCTCAACGAGCACGTTGCCCTTATTGGAACGCTCGGGGCCAAAGCCCATATCGCGCAGGGTCTCCATCAGATAATCGGTCGCCGCGCGGGTAAACCCCGTAGGCGAAGAAATAGAAGTCAGCGTCTTAAGCTGTCCTGCGATATAGGAGAGCGTCTCCTCTAGAGAAGCATCAATATTAGAAGTCATATGCATCCTTCCAAGTAAAACCAAGACCGAGTCCCGATTTTAACCGTTCTGCACGTGCAATGCCCCAGGAGCCGAGCCGACTCCAGACGTCCCCGCACCGGTTTTGTGCACGTGCACGGTTTACAATCCCAATCTTGCATAAATCCTATCGGTATCTGCATAGAAATGAGGCATCTTTTTGCTTCGTCTCAGGGTGCCCCACCTTGGACCGTGCAAAAAACGGAGTATTCAGCACCGTGGGCCCCAACGGCCCCATCGCGAACGACAAAACGACGCGGTTACAGCAGTGTTGCAGGTCGTCGCAAAGCAAAAACTCAGTAACAACCCCCTCCACTCATCGATAGCCCGCCCACAATGGCTGTCGATGGGCGCCTGCGGGCCACTACGGCCCATTCACAACGTTATGCATTTTTAAGAGCTTGCTGAATACTCCCAAAAATGCACGCTGGGAAGTGCACCACCTATCCACAGCAGGCAGTACGCCTTGGTGCTGGGAAGTGCACCACCTATCCACAGCAGGCAGTACGCCTTGGTTTTGCCCGTCTCAGGGCATCGACGCAGCACAAAAAGCCCCGCCGTGCGTAGCACGACGGGGCCAGCGGCAAGTCAAAAGACCATACGCCTACGGGCGAAGGACCACCAAATTAAGCTAGGCAGCCGGGCAGATCTTCTTGAAGAGCTCGATGACGTCGTCGAGCGTCGCCTCGCGCGGGTTGCCCGGGAAGCAAGCGTCGGCCATGGCGTCCTTGGCCAGAACCTCGATCTCGTCAGCCTTCATGGCCTCGCAGACGTGCGGGATATTCACGTCGGCAGAGAGCTGCTTGACGGCGGCGATAGCAGCATCGGCAGCCTCGTCGGTGCTCATGCCCGTGGTGTCAACACCCATGGCAACGGCAACCTTGGCCAGGCGCTCAGCGCAAACCGGCTTGTTGAACTCCATGGCAATCGGCAGCAGCATGGCGCAAGCGACGCCGTGCGGGGTGTCGTAGTGAGCGGACAGGGTGTGAGCCATGGCGTGGTCGATGCCCAGGCCAACGTTGGAGAAGCCCATGCCGGCGACATACTGGCCAAGAGCCATGCCCTCACGGCCGGAGCCGGGCTGGCCGGACTTGGCCTCGGCGACGGAGTCACGCAGGTTCTCGCTGATCAGCTTAATAGCCTCAAAGTGGAACATGTCAGAGAGCTCCCAGGCACCCTTGGTGGTGTAGCCCTCGATGGCGTGGGTCAGAGCGTCCATACCAGTGGAAGCGGTCAGGCCGGCGGGCATGGAAGCCATCATGTCAGGATCGACGACGGCGACCTCGGGGGCGTCGTTGGTGTCGACGCACACGAACTTGCGGACCTTCTCGGGGTCGGTGATGACGTAGTTGATGGTCACCTCGGCAGCGGTACCGGCGGTCGTCGGCACGGCGATGGTGAACACGGCGTGGTTCTTAGTCGGAGCAACGCCCTCGAGGCTGCGGACATTAGCGAACTCGGGGTTGTTGATGATGATGCCAATGGCCTTGGCGGTGTCCATGGAGGAGCCGCCACCGATGGTCACGATAGCGTCAGCCTCGGCGGCCTTGAAGGCCTCGACGCCGTCCTTGACGTTCTGGATGGTGGGGTTGGGCTTGATCTCGGAGTAGAGGCTCCAAGCGATGCCGGCGGCATCGAGCTCGTCAGTCACCTTAGCGGTAACGCCAAACTTGACCAGATCGGGGTCGGAGCAGACGAAGATCTTCTTATAGCCACGACGCTGGAGCTCGCCGGGGATCTCCTTGATGGCGCCGGAACCATGATAAGAGATGGTATTGAGAACGAAACGATTAGCCATTGATAGCCTCCCATCGTGTGCGGGGCACCCATTACGCCCCACGTTATGAGTCCCATCCTAACGCTTTTGAAACGAAAAACGCGTGAGAACGTCAAAATTGTTAAAGCGTTTCAACAGATGATGAAAAATATTGCGGCAAAGGGACAGCCCCTTTGCCGCATTCGGTTACTTTCGACAGCCCTCTTTCCAAGCCTCGGCCGCAACCTTCCAGCGTAAGCGCAAGTCGCGCTCGCGGTCGATGAACATGATGGCAAACGCGACAAACAGCAGCAAGCTCGCCACGACGATGGCGTGCAGGCCCATGCGCTCAATACACCAGTTGCCCAACACGGCGCCAAACACAAAGGTAAAGATCACGCCAAAGTACAGCAGGCCGTTTTCCAAAAAGCCGCGCCTGTGGGTGATGATGTAATCGTCCACGTTTTGCAGCGCGTTGCGCAAGTTGCCGATGCACATGGTCGTAGCGATGCCGTGACCGTGGATCTTGCGGAAGCTCTCGACCTGCATGCCGCAGGCAAACGAGGTGAGGCAGTTGGCGAGCAGGTTGAAATTGCCGCCCGGGATAAAGCTCACGCCCAGTAAGATGACGGCTTCAAAGAACACCGTCACCTGACGCCAGTGGATCACGCTGCCAAACCGCTCGTGTACCAGATCGGCAAGCATAATACCCACGGCAAACGACACCACAGGGAAGAAGTAGCGCTCCGCAAGTGCCCAGTTGCCCTCCGAGATGCTCACGCCCACGAGCAGGATGTTGCCTGTCTGCGCGTTGGCGAAAACATGGTCGCGCCCAATGTACGAATACACGTCCATAAAGCCACCGGCGAGCGCCAAGATGATGCCCAGCTCAATAGACTCCGATATCTGTTTGGCACGCTGCATCGTCGTGCATCCTCCTTGTTGACGACTCTCTCGTGCGTTGGCGGAAACATAGCCGCCGTTCATACTGTAACCCATTGACAACATGGCGTGCGCGCGAGACGGGTTCTCCAACGCGCAGATACACAGTCTGGAAACAAACGGCGGGTACAGCACACGCCGGTCCGCCAGCCCATGTACTCCACCAGTCTTTTTAGCCCCGTCCCAAAAAGACTGGTTACAATTACGTGCAGCATACAGACACCGGGAGGGATCGTGGCAAAAAAGCCTCAGCACGCTCAGAACAGCCAACGCGGACAGCAGGGCAAACAGGGCCAGCAGCAAAAGCGCGGCGGCAAGGCGCAGGCCACGGTCGCCCGCGCCAAGCATTCCCAAGCGACGCCCGCCCGCCCCTGGCGCCCGGGCCGCGACAAATTTCTCCCCGTCAGTCGCGCCGATATGAATGCGCGCGGCTGGGACCAGTGCGACTTTGTCTACATCTGCGGCGACGCCTATGTGGACCATCCCAGTTTTGGCATGGCCATCATCAGTCGCGTCCTCGACGCGCACGGCTACAAGGTGGGCATCATCTGCCAGCCCGACTGGACCGACCCCGCCAGCATTACCGCGCTCGGCGAGCCGCGCCTAGGCTTTCTCGTCAGTGCCGGTAACATGGACTCCATGGTCAACCACTATTCGGTGACCAAGCACCGCCGCCACACCGACGCCTATACCCCCGGTGGCGAGGAGGGGCGTCGTCCCAATCGCGCCGTCACGGTCTACGGCAACCTCATCCGCCAGACGTTTAAGGACGCTCCCATCATCATCGGCGGCATCGAGGCGAGCCTGCGCCGTCTGGCCCACTACGACTACTGGCAGGACAAGCTCAAGCGCTCGGTACTGCTCGACTCGGGCGCCGACATCCTCATCTACGGTATGGGCGAGCACGCGATCGTCGAGATCGCCGACGCGCTCGACGCGGGGCTGCCCATCGATCAGATTACCTATATCAATGGCACCGTCTATCGCACAGGCTCGCTCGACGAGGTCTACGACTACGACCTGCTGCCCAGCTGGGACGACCTTGCCGCCGACAAGCTCAACTACGCGCGCAGCTTTAACGTCCAGCAGCAGAACATGGACCCCATCACCGGGCATCGTCTGGTAGAGCCCTACCCCAACAACGTCTATGTGGTGCAAAACCCGCCGTCAACGACGCTCACCACCGACGAGATGGACGAGGTGGCCGAACTCCCCTACGCACGCGATTGGCATCCCGACTACGACGCGGCGGGCGGCGTGCCGGCCTTTGCCGAGATCAAGTTTTCCATTAGCTCCAACCGCGGCTGTTTTGGCGAGTGCTCGTTTTGCGCCCTCACCTTCCACCAGGGCCGCGTGTTGCAGATGCGCAGCCACGACTCGATCATGCGCGAGGCAGAGCTGCTCACGCGCGATCCCGAGTTTAAAGGCTACATCAACGACGTAGGCGGACCGACGGCCAACTTTAGCCGTCCCGCCTGCGACAAGCAGCTCAAGCACGGCGTGTGCAAGAACAAGCGCTGCCTGTGGCCGAGCGTGTGCAAGAACATGGTGGTCGACGAAAGCGGCTACACGCAGCTGTTGCGCGACCTGCGCCAGCTGCCGGGCGTCAAAAAGGTCTTCGTGCGCAGCGGCATCCGTTTTGACTACACCATGGCCGATGCCTCGGACGAGTTTTTGCGCGAGCTGCTGGAGCACCATGTCTCGGGCCAGCTGCGCGTAGCACCCGAGCACGTGAGCGACGCGGTGCTGTCCGTGATGGGCAAGCCGAGCCGAGCTGTCTACGACGCGTTCTGCCGCAAATTTGAACGCTTGAACCGCGAATATGGTCTTAAGCAATACGTGGTGCCATACCTAATCTCGAGCCATCCCGGCTCGACGATGAAGGAAGCCGTGGACCTTGCCGAGGCCGTGCGCGACATGGGCTACATGCCCGAGCAGGTGCAGGACTTCTACCCCACGCCGTCCACCATGTCGACCTGCATGTACTACACCGGCGTGGACCCGCGCACCATGCAGCCGATCTACGTGGCGCGCGACCCGCATGAGAAGGCCATGCAGCGTGCGCTCATCCAATACCGCAAACCCGAGAACTACAAGCTCGTGCGCGAGGCGCTGGAAAAGGCCGGGCGTCGTGACCTGATCGGCTACACCAAGCATTGCCTGATCCGTCCCGTACCGCCGCGCCCGGGCGAGACGTCTGCTGGCGGTGGGCATGGCACCGGCAAGAAGGGCGGCAAGGCCCACGGTGGCGCTGGTGATGCCGGCAAGGGGTCTAAGGGCAGCAAGAGATACGGCGGTATGTCCCGCGCGCAGAACACTGCCGGTCGCAATCGCGCGGCACAGGGGCGTCAGGGCGCCAACGGAGGCGGCAGACGCAACTAGCGCGGCGAGGCGGCATGCCGCCG
>CABVCF010000001.1 GCA_902496775.1 uncultured Collinsella sp. | reverse complement strand
CCCCGCCGTCGCTTCTATCGCATCGTTGAAAGGATGCAACCATGCTGCTACCCGATTCCAAGACCGAGCTCGTCCGCCGTGGCAACAAGGTCGTTTACGACCTGGGCGACAAGATTGTCAAGGTCTTTAACGAGACCAAGCCTGTCTCCGACGTGTTCAACGAGGCTTTGAATCTTGCCCGCATCAATGAGTGCGGCATCCGCAGCCCCAAGGCTCTCGAGGTTTCCCAGCTCGAGAACGCCAACGGCTGGGCGCTCGTGACCGAGAAGGTTCCGGGCACCACCCTTGCCGAGAAGATGACTGCCGAGCCCCAGCGCTTTGGTGAGTACCTCGAGATGTTCGTCGACCTCCAGATCGAGATCCACGGCTACACCTCCCCGCTGCTCAACCGTCAGCGCGACAAGTACGCCCGCATGATCGACAGCCTTGATCAGCTCAATGCCACCACGCGCTACAACCTTCAGGAGCGTCTGGACGGCATGACCAAGGAGTTCAAGGTCTGCCACGGCGACTTCAACCCCTCCAACGTCATCGTCGGCGACGACGGCCAGCTCTATGTGTGCGACTGGGCACACGCCACCCAGGGCTCCCCTGCTGCCGACGTTGCCACCACCTACCTGCTCTTTGCCCTCAACAGCAAGGATCAGGCTGAGGCCTACCTGGAGCTCTACTGCGACCGCGCCGACATGCCTATGCAGGTCGTGCGTCAGTGGACGAGCATCGTCGCCGCTTCCGAGCTCGCTCGTAAGCGCAACGTGAACGATGAGTTCCTGAAGAACTGGATCGACGTCGTCGATTATCAGTAATATCTGAGCGATTTATTTCGCATCGGAGGCACAAGGAAAACCCCGCAGCTCGCATGGGCTGTGGGGTTTTCCTTTTAGATATCGAGGATGCCACAAGATAAAAGGACGGCCCCGCATCTCCCCGATCAGGAGAAATGCGGGGCCGTCCCGTATATCGAACTACAAGCGAAATCGTCGATTAACGGCGCGCTGCCTTCACAAGCTCGGCGACCTTGGCGACGACCTCGTCGATCGCCACATCCTCGCGCTCGCCCGTAGCACGGTCCTTGAGCTCCACAGTACCATTCTTGAGGCCACGCTTACCCAGAACGACCTGATACGGGAAACCCATAAGGTCGTTATCGGCAAACTTAAAGCCGGGACGCTCGTCGCGGTCGTCGACGACAACCTCGATACCCTCGGCGCACAGGCCATCAACGATCTGCTCGCAGACGGTAGCGCACTCCTCCTTCTTGGGATCGAGCGGAATCACCGCGACCTCGTACGGGGCAACGGAGACCGGCCAGACGATACCGTGCTCGTCGTTGTGCTGCTCCACGACGGCAGCGAGCGAGCGGGACACACCAACGCCGTAGCAGCCCATGATGAGCGGCTTCTCCTTGCCGTCCTCGTCCATAAAGGTGGCACCCATGGCCTCGGAATACTTGGTGCCAAGCTGGAAGACCTGAGAGACCTCGATGCCGCGGGCAGCGGAGAGCGGCTTGCCGCAGTGCGGGCAGGGGTCGCCGGCGACAACGGTGACCAGATCGGCCCACTCATCGACGGTAAAGTCGCGCTCGGGGCAGGCACCGGTAAAGTGATAATCGACCTCGTTGGCACCGCAGGCCCACTGCTTGGAATCGCGCAGGCTCTCGTCGCACACCAGACGAATGCCATCGGGCAGGTTAACCGGTCCGATAAAGCCCTTGTGCAGACCATTCGCCTGAAGCTCCTCGTCGGTCATCATGCGATAGCCCTTGCCAAAGACGTGCTCGGCCTTGCAATCGTTGAGCTCGTGATCGCCCGGAACAATGGCCACGACCGGCTTGCCCTCGGCGTCGATGAGTGCCAGCGACTTGCGCGTGCCGTTCTCGGGGAACCCAAAGAACTTAGCAACAGCCTCAATGGTGCCCATGCCCGGAGTCTCAACCTTGGTGAGCGTACCGTCACCAGGACCCTCGGTCACGACGACCTTGGTGCTTGCCGCCTCGTCATCGGCAGCAAAGCCGCAATCGTCGCAGTAGACGAGCGAAGCCTCGCCGGCGTCGGCCAAAGCCATGTACTCGACGGAGGTATCGCCACCGATCTCACCGGAGTCGGCAACAACGGGCAGGGCCTTGATATAGCAGCGCTCGCAGATGTTAGCGTAGGCCTGCTTCATCTTGTCATACTCCTCCTGCAGGCTCTCCTGCGTGGCGGAGAAGCTGTAGGCGTCCTTCATGATGAACTCGCGACCGCGCATCAGGCCAAAGCGGGGGCGGAACTCGTCGCGGAACTTATCCTGGATGTGGTAGAGGTTAACGGGTAGCTGCTTGTAGGAGCGCAGCTCATTGCGCACCAGGGCCGTGACGGTCTCCTCGTGCGTGGGGCCCAGGACGAACTCGCGACCATGACGGTCGTCAAAGCGCACAAGCTCCTTGCCATAGGCGTCGATGCGGCCGGACTCACGCCACAACTCGGCATCGACCATAATAGGCATCATAAGCTCCTGGGCGCCGGCAGCGTCCATCTCGTCGCGCACGATGTTCTCGATCTTGCGAATCGAGCGCCAAGCAAGCGGCAGGTAGGAATATAGACCGGCGGCCTCCTTGCGGATCATGCCGGCACGGAGCAGCAGACGGTGGCTGGCGAGCTCAGCGTCCGCCGGATCCTCTTTAAGCGTCGGCGCATAAAGCTTAGACATATACATTGCTCGGGTCATTTATTTCTCCTCAATAAGCTTGTCGACCTCGGCCATAAGCGCGTCGACAATTTGGTCCTCAGCTACTTTACCAATGATCTGGCCATGCGAAAAGAGCAAGGCCTGACCACGTCCGCAAGCAACGCCCAGATCGGCATCAGAAGCCTCGCCGGGGCCATTAACGGCACATCCCATGACGGCGATCGAAAGCGGCGCGGAATAGTTCTTAAGCCGTTCGGTGACCTCCTCGGCGATGGGAATGAGATTGACCTGACAGCGAGCACATGTGGGGCACGAGACAATCTCGGGGCCACGGCGACGCAGGCCCAACGACTGCAGAATACCCCAGGCAACCGGCGGCTCCTCAACCGGATCGGCTGTGAGCGACACACGCATGGTGTCGCCAATGCCTTCGGAAAGCAAGATACCCAAGCCTACAGAGCTCTTGATGGTGCCCTGGAGCTTGGTCCCCGCCTCCGTCACGCCCAGGTGAAGCGGAACGTGGGGAATCTCACGCGACAGGGCTCGATAGGTATCAAGCGTCGTTTGCACGCTATGGGCCTTGGCCGAAAGCACAATGTTCGTAAAGCCGCGGTCCTCAAAGTGCTTGACGAAACGCTCGCTCGACATCACGAGCTTCTCGGGCTGCGTAAGCTCGTCGCGCTCAGCGATATCCTGCTCGAGTGAGCCGGCGTTGACACCGATGCGAATCGCACAGCCCGCAGCGCCGGCGGCGTCGATGACGGCATCGACCTTGGCCCAATCGCCGATATTGCCGGGATTGATGCGCAGCTTGGCGGCACCGGCCTCCACAGCGCCAATGGCCAGCTTGTGGTTAAAGTGGATATCGGCAACGATTGGCACCGGAGACTCGGCACAGATGGTGCGGAAACCCTCAAGCGCGGCCTCAGTGGGCACACTCACACGCACGATATCGCAGCCAGCTTGCGCCAACGCGCACACTTGCGCAAGCGTTGCCTGGGCATCAGCGGTATCGGTGCAGGTCATGGATTGGACCACCACCGGCGCACCGCCACCGATCTGCACACCGCCCACATGCACGGGGCGCGTCAACTCGCGAGGCAAAGGATGGGATAAAGACAATCCAAACACTCCCCTACAGAACAAATCGAAGGATGTCGGAACGAAGCATATAGACAAACAGCAGCGCAAAGAGCGCGATGCCCACATAGCTCACAATCGTCTGGACCTTGAGCGGAAGCTCGCGGCCAGCAATCTTTTGAATGATCTCGATGACCAGCTTGCCGCCATCGAGTGGTGGGATGGGCAGCAGGTTCATAAAGCCAAGCGAGAACGAAATGAGGGCGGCAAACGAAAGGAACGTGGCAGGGCCGGCAGCAGCAGCCTGTGAGGACATAACGCTAATGCCCACGATCGAAGAAGACTGACCGAGAATCTCCATCGTATGCTGCGGCTGGAGCAGGCGCATCACGCCCTCCGCTGTCTGCACGACATAGGAGAACGAAAGTCGAGCCGACGTGATGGGGTCTAAACGGACCACCTGCGTAGAGGCATACACACCTAGGCGCTCGTCCTCTTTGAGCGCAACCGCGGTCGAATGCTGCTTGCCGTCACGCTCATACTCAATGGCGATATCGTCCTTACCGGCAGCCTTGCCGATGGCATCGTAAACGTCCATCCAGGTAGAGCACGATACTCCGTCAACCGAAAGGATCGCGTCGCCGCCCTCGATACCCGCCTTGGCGGCAATAGACCCCTCGTCAACCTGACCGATCACGTTGGTATCCATCGGCACGGTGACACCCGCAATAGAGTAGATGCTCATAAGCAGCAAAAAGCCCGTCAGGATATTGACGAGAATGCCCGCGAGCAGCATAAAGGCGCGCTTGAGAAAACCCTGGCCCAGATAGGTATGCGAACGCTCTTGCGCAAGGAACTCGGCCTCGCCGCACGGCAGCTCCCACACATCGCCCTCGGCAGTTGAATGTTCGCGATCGAAACGGCGACCGTCAAAGGTGGTGTAACCCGCCGCGTCTCGCGGCAGCGTCTGATACTTGGTGGGATAGTAGCTCGGCGAGGGCTTCTCCCCCTCCTCATACCAAGGCGCGATAGAGCCCCAACCCAAGAGCAAGGCGCATGCCTCGAGCACATCATCCTCGGATAGCTCGAGCTCGGCGGCAAGGTCGGCCACGGTCACGCGACCATGACGATAGATAGCCGCGAGCACGCGATCGGCGCACGAGACGTCGGTCGGATCCATACCGCAGATGGCAGCGTAGCCACCCAGCAGCAGCGGGGTCACGCCAAACTTGGTTCCAATGCGACGTGACGTGTAATGGATGTCAAAGCGACACGGTAGGCCCAAAAAGAACTCGGTCACACGGACGCCGCAGGCACGCGCCGCCAAAAAGTGGCCGCCCTCGTGCAAAAACACAAGGACGGAAAGCATCAGCAGGCCCCAAAAGACCGATGAGAGAACGCTCAGAACAGTATCCATAAAACGAAAAAGCAATCCTTATGGGTTAGGAACGGGTTGCGGCGAGCACCTGCGCAGCCTTTTCACGCGCCCATGCATCGATGTCGCGAAGCTGCTCAAACGAATCGACCGCCTGCATATCGTGGGAATCCATGCAGGATTCCACAATGCGATCGATATCGGTAAAGCTGCAGCCATCGTGCAGGAAGGCATCGACGGCGACCTCGTTGGCGGCATTGAGCACGCACGGCATGGTGCCACCCGTCTTGCCGGCACGTTCGGCCAGTGCCAGACAGCGGAAGGTATCCATGTCGGCAGCATCAAACGTGAGCTGCCCCAGCTCGCGGAAATCGATACGAGGCGCCGGGGTATCCCAACGCTCGGGATACGAGAACGCGAACTGGATGGGAATACGCATGTCGGAAGCACCGAGATGCGCCATCACGGAGCCGTCCGCGAACTCGACCATAGAGTGAATCTTGGACTGACGCTGCACGACCACGTTAATGAAATCGAGGTCGCAGTTAAACAGATGCATGGCCTCAATGCGCTCCAGGCCCTTGTTCATGAGGGTGGCGGAGTCGATGGTGATCTTGGCACCCATGGCCCACGTGGGATGTGCGAGGGCATCGGCACGCGTCACGCGGTCGAGCTCGTCGCGGGTGCGGCCAAAGAACGGACCGCCCGAGCAGGTGAGCCAAATACAATGAGCCTCGCGTGGGTTCTCCCCCAGATAGCACTGGTAGATGGCGGAGTGCTCAGAGTCGACTGGAATAAGCTGGCCCGGTTGCGCCAACGGCATAAGCAAGTCGCCGCCGACGACGAGGGACTCCTTGTTGGCAAGGGCAAGACGCTTATTCGAGGTCAAGGCCGCATGGCTCGCCTCGAGACCGGCGGCGCCCACAATAGCGACGAGCACGCAGTCGACATCGTCGCGACGCGCGAGCTCGCAAACCGCCTGCGCGCCAACGCCGAGCTTCGTTCCCTCGGGCAACTCCTGCAGCACGGCGTCATCGCCATGAGCGACATCGGCCACGGCAACCGCCGGAACCGAGAACTCGCGGACAGCGGCAACGAGCTCGGAGGTACTGGAGTTAACGGACAGCGCCGTCACCTGCAGGCGATCGGCATGCTGGCGGCACACATCGAGCGCCTGGGTGCCGATAGAGCCCGTACAACCCAGGATGGCAACACGGAGACGTCCATCGGGGCCATACGTCGTCTGGAAGGACATTACAGCACGCCTCCGATCATCAAAAGCAGCTGCGCGGTAATGCAGCCAATGATAAGCGAATCGCTACGATCGAGCATGCCGCCGTGGCCCGGGATAAGGTTACCGGAATCCTTAACGCCCACACCGCGCTTGATGCGCGACTCGATGAGGTCTCCGATAACGCCCAGGACGGACACGACCACGCCGCACAGCAGCGCATAGGGCAGGCTGAGCTTGTAGAAGTGCGTCGCCCACAGGATGAGCCAAATCAAAACCGAGCCCAGGATGCCGCCGACAAACCCCTCCCAGCTCTTTTTGGGAGAGATCTTGGGAACCATCTTGTGCTTGCCGATACGGCTACCCACGATGTAGGCAATCGAATCGGAGACCCAAAGGGACGCGCAAACGCCCACCGAAAGCAGGGCGCCGGCAAAACCGGGCACGGCATCGCGCAGCAGCACGATAGCCGACAGCATAAAGCCAGTGTAGATGGGACCCATGAGCGTCACGGCCACATCAGAGATGCGGGTACGCGGCGACCAAACATACCAAATGCCCACAGCGAGCATCAGGGCAAAAAGCAGGGCATTCAGCAACATCGAATCGCCCAGCGCCGACAGCGGAAAGAGTACGGCGGCAGCGATACCCATGCGCTCGTTAGCCATCTTGCCATCGAGCCTTGTCATACGGAAAAACTCATAGCAGCACAGACCGCTCATGACGGAAACAAAGATGGCCGTGGGCACGATACCCAAAACCAGGCACAGGATAAAGACAACGGCGTAGACGATACCAGCGGCGGCACGGGTAATAAAGCCCGCCAGCCACGAACCGGTGCCGCTCTTCGTTGCAGGCGCTCCCGCAGCGGTAGCTTTGCGCGCAGGCGTCTTGGGAGCAGATGCCTTGGGACGATCGGACACGATTAAGCCTCCTCGGTCTTGCTCAGTCCACCAAACCTACGGTCACGGCCCTGATAGGCCAAAATGGCGTCGACAAGGCCCCAACGATCAAAGTCGGGCCAATAGGTATCGGTGACGTAGAACTCGGAATAAGCTACCTGCCACAGCAGATAGTTCGAAAGGCGCAGCTCACCAGAGGTGCGAATTACAAGCTCAGGATCGGGAAGACCGGCGGTATAGAGGTGGGAAGCCACCATGTCGTCATCAATTGCGGCAGGATCGATCTTACCGGCGGCAACGTCGAGTGCGATCTGACGGACAGCGCGGGTAATCTCGGCACGCGCGCCGTAGTTGACGGCAAGCGCCAGCGTCATACCGGTGTGATCGGCGCACTCGGCAAGACCGCGTTCAAAAACGTCGCGGGTCTTCTTGGGCAGCGCGGAAATATCACCCAAAAAGACAACACGCACGTTTTCGCGCTTCAGAAGCGGCAGCTCGTCGATGAACGTCTTGGCAAACAGGTGCATCAAGACGTTGACCTCATGCTGCGGGCGGTTCCAGTTTTCGGTAGAAAACGCATAGGCCGAAAGCACGTCGACGCCCAGACGCACGCAGGCGGTAATAATCTCACGAAGGGAGACGATACCCGCCTTGTGGCCCTCGGTGCGTGCAAGACCGCGCGACGTGGCCCAACGACCGTTGCCGTCCATGATGCACGAGATATGGTGCGGAATGTTATTGAGGTCAAGGTCGGAAAAACCGACGCCCGCAGGGGCGTCGGCAAAGTACTCGACCAGTTTATGCTCGTCGTATTGCACCTTAGATCTCCATGACCTCGGCTTCTTTTTCCTTCAGAAGCTCCTCGACCTTGGCGACATACTCATCGGTGTGCTTCTGGACCTTAGCCTGCTCGCGACGGACATCGTCCTCGGTGAGCTCCTCATCGCGCTCGAGCTTGTTGTTGAAGTCGCGACGGATGTTACGGATAGACACCTTGGCCTGCTCGGCGTACTCGCGGCACTCCTTGACGAGCTCGCGACGGCGCTCCTCAGTGGGAGCCGGGAACGGAAGACGAACGACGGTGCCATCGGAGTTGGGGGTGATACCCAGATCGGAAGCGCCGATGGCCTTGACGATAGCGTTGATGAGTGCCTTGTCCCACGGCTCGATGAGCAGCATGTGGGCCTCGGGGGTCTTGACGGCGGCAACCTGCGTGACCGGCGTGGGAACACCGTAATAATCGACGGTGATGTCGGACAGAATGTTGGCATTGGCGCGGCCGGTACGGACCTTGGAGAAGTTATGCTTGAGGGACTCGAGCGACTTGTCCATATGGGCGGTGATGTTCTCTGCCATGCTTAATCCTCCTGATAGACGAGCGTGCCGACGGGCTCACCCGAAAGCGCGCGCTTGACGGTGTCCTCGCCATCGATGTTGAGGACCAAAATCGGCATACGGTTATCCTGGCACAGTGCCGTAGCCGTGGAATCCATAACCTGCAGACCGCGGACGAGAACCTCGTGATAGGTAATCTTGTCAAAACGGACGGCATCGGCGCACTTGACGGGATCCTTGTCGTAGATGCCGTCAACCTTGGTGGCTTTAATCAGAATCTCGGCGCCGATCTCGCACGCACGAAGAGCCGCGGCGGTGTCGGTCGTAAAGTACGGATTGCCCGAACCGGCGGCAAAGATAACAACGTTGCCCTTGGAAAGGTGGTTGATGGCGCGACGGCGAATATAGGGCTCGCAGATCTCGTTCATCTGGATAGCGCTCATCACGCGGCAGGGAACATCGTTATGCTCGAAGGCATCCTGCAGGGCGAGCGCGTTCATAACGGTTGCCAGCATGCCCATGTAGTCGGCCTGAGCACGCTCCATGCCACCGGCAGCGCCGGCCATGCCGCGGAAAATATTGCCGCCGCCGACAACGACGCCGACCTCATGGCCAACGGCGAGCAGCTCCTTGACCTGCTTGGCAAGATGGTCGGTAACCTTGGGGTCGATGCCATATTGGCCGTCGCCCATCAGTGCTTCGCCGGAAAGCTTAAGAAGCACGCGTTTATATCGGATGTCGGACAAAGCGATCCTCCTTTAATTAGACTCTCAATATGATATCAAAGGCTCTGATAAGAGCCATGAAAAAGCAGGCTGTGAGTAAAACCCACAGCCTGCTCATTACCAGCTACAAGAGCTTATTTACTCGCCACGGACCAGACGGTCAAAGGCAACGACGGTAATGGTGTCGCCGAGCTCCTTGGAGACCTGCTCAGCGTACTTCTTGATGGTGAGGGAGCTGTCCTTGATGAACTCCTGCTCGGTGAGCACGGACTGCTTGTAGAACTTCTCCAGACGGCCGACAGCCATCTTCTCCTGGATAGCCTCGGGCTTGCCGGACTCGGCAGCCTGGGCCATGTAGATCTGCTTCTCGTGCTCGACGGTCTCGGCCGGAACCTGATCGCGGGTAGCGCAGATCGGGGCGACGGCAGCAACCTGAAGGGCAACGTCGTGAGCGAAGGTCTTGAAGGACTCAGCCTGAGCGGTCTCGGCCTTCTCGAAGGCGAACTCGACGAGGACGCCGATCTTACCACCCATGTGGATGTAAGAAGCGAGCGCGCCGTTCTCGGCCTTGCGGGCAGCGAAGCGGGAGATCTTCATGTTCTCGCCCATGATGTGAATCATCTCGGTGAGCTCAGAGGAAACGGTCTCCTCGCCCAACGGCTTCTCGAGCAGAGCGTCGACGTCAGCAGGCTCGGTGGTAGCGACAACCTCAGCGACCTTGGAAGCAAAGCCGGTGAACTTGGCGTTGGAGCCAACGAAGTCGGTCTCGCAGGAGAGCTCGAGCAGAGCGCCGGTCTTGCCATCCTCGGAGACGAACGCGGCGACAGCGCCCTCGTTGGTCTCACGGCCAGCCTTCTTGGCAGCCTTGGCAAGGCCGTTCTTACGCAGAACGTCGACAGCGGCGTCCATGTCGCCGTCAGCCTCGACGAGAGCCTTCTTGCACTCCATCATCGGGGAGTCGGTCATCTCGCGGAGCTGCTTGACCATAGCGGCGGTAATCTGGGCCATTGTGGTTCCTTTCAAAGAGATGAAAAAGAATTAACTAAGACTGATTTACTCGGCCTTGGGCTCAGCGGCCATCTCGGCCTCGGAGACCTGCTCCTTGCCGGAGCCAGCGAGGCAGGCGTCAGCCATGAGCTCGCACATAAGGGTGACAGCGGAGATAGCGTCATCGTTGCAGGGGATGCCGTACTCGACCTCGTCGGGATCGGAGTTGGTGTCGATCAGAGCGACGACGGGGATGTTCAGGCGCTGGGCCTCCTTGATGGCGTTCTCCTCGCGCTTGGTGTCGATGACGAAGAGAGCCTGGGGCAGACCCTTCATGTCGCGGGCGCCACCGAGGTTGGTCTGGAGCTTGGTGAGCTCCTTGCCGAGAACAGCCTGCTCCTTCTTGGGCAGAACAGCCATGCGGCCGTCCTCGACCATGGCCTCGAGCTCCTCCATGCGGTTGATGCGGGAGCGGATGGTGACGAAGTTGGTCAGCATACCGCCGAGCCAACGCTGGTTGATGTAAGGCATGTTGGCGCGCTCAGCAGCGTTCTTGACGGCCTCCTGAGCCTGCTTCTTGGTGCCGACGAACAGCACGTTGCCACCCTTGGCGACGTTCTTGACGAAGGTGTAGGCCTGGTCGGCGTCGAGGATGGTCTGCTTGAGGTCGAGGATGTAGATGCCGTTGCGCTCACCGAAGATGAACGGCTTCATCTTGGGGTTCCAGCGACGGGTCTGGTGACCGAAGTGGCAGCCGGCCTCGAGCAGGGTGCGGATATTAATCTTGGTAGCCATGTTAAACCTCCTGTGGTTTGCCTCCGCGCGGGGTCATCCTCCAAAACCAACCCGGACATGTGCTACCAAAGCCCGGGCACCACGGTATGAAGTAGCCGCGCGTGCGTGATAAAAACATGTTGCCGTGAAGCAACCCGATGAATGATAGCAGGAATGCATCTTCCTGCCAACCCGCAATCAAAACCACACACCTGAGTGCGGCGCGGGACGTCCCAGCCACTATTCGCCGCGGGGATGGGCTTGAGCCACGGCACGTTTGAGCCGATCGGGCGTGAGATGCGTGTAGATCTGCGTCGTGGACAGGCTCGCATGACCTAGCAGCTCTTGAACCGAGCGCAGGTCCGCACCGCCCTCGAGCAAGTCGGTCGCAAAGGTATGGCGCATCGCATGCGGGGCGATGTCGGCCGGAATGCCGGCGAGCGTCGCCAGCGTATGGAACCGCCGCCGGAGCATGGCGGCGCTCATGCGATTGCCACGCGCCGATATAAGCAGCGGATGCGGCCCAGTGGCGAGGTCGCGGCGCTTTGCCTGAGCGAGCAACTCCGGCCTCCCCTCCTCAATATAGAGATGCGTCACCTCGAGCGCACGACGATACAGAGGGACGATACGCTCCTTGCTCCCCTTGCCCCAAAGTCGCAGCGTGCGCTCGGACCATGAGATGGATTCCACATTGAGCGCCGCAAGCTCTGAGATGCGGGCACCCGAGGCATAGAGCAACTCGAGCATCGCCGCATCGCGCAGTCCCGCGGGTGTTGAGGTATCAGGCGTCTTGAGCAGCGCCTCGACCTGCTGGGTCGTAAGGACGCCCGGCAGGTCACGCGGCAGCTTGGGCGACGCGATCGCCGAGACCGCATCGCCCTCGACAATCCCCTCGGCAGCCATCCAGCGATAGAGAGATCGAATAGCCGACAGGTGCGCCGCAAGCGTTCGGGGAGCCACCTGCTCACGCGAAAGCTCGGCAAGATAGCGACGAATGGTGCGCACGTCGGCAGCGAAAGCATCGATATCCTCGCGCTCGCACCAGGCAGCGAAGCGCTCCAGCCTCGAGCCATAGGCCGTCACCGTGTTGGGAGAAAGTCCCTCGACGCGCGCGATATAGGCGATAAAAGAGTCGACGGTGTCGTACAGGTCAAAGGCTATGACCGGTCGCCTCCAAACAAGTCGGAACGCGTGGCCAAGTAGGCATCGAGGGCCTCGAGCGCACGGTCCGCATAGGCCTGGTAGCGGTCGCGCTTGCTGCGGCGCTTACCATCCTCGAGTGGCGGCACCAGGCCAAAGTTGACATGCATGGGCTGATAGCCCACGGTGGCAGGATCGGTCGCATAGCCCACGAGCGCACCCAGGGCGCCCACACGCGGCAACTCGACGCCCGCGGCACCGATAGCCTCGGCATAGGTGTTGAGCGCCGCGAGCAGACCTGTCGCCACGGCTTCCATGTACCCCTCGGTGCCGGTGATCTGACCGGCCAGGCGCACACCGGTACCGGGCACGGCAAAGGTGCCATCGAGCACATGCGGGGCGTCGACAAAGGTATTGCGGTGCATGACACCGTAGCGGAAGAACTCAGCGTTCTCCAGGCCCGGCACCATATGGAAGACGCGCTTCTGCTCGCCAAAGGTCAAGTTGGTCTGGAAGCCCACCAGGTTATAGGCGGTCTTCTCCTTGTTCTCGGCACGCAGCTGAATCGCCGCCCAGGGGCGACGTCCGGTACGCGGGTCGGTGAGGCCGACGGGCTTCATGGCGCCAAAGCGAATGGCGTCCTTGCCGGTGCGCGCAACTTCCTCGGCAGGCTGGCAAGCCTGGAACAGATCGCCGTCCTCAAAGTCTTTGAGCACCACGCGATCGGCCGTGGTAAGCGCCTCGATAAAGGCCTCGTACTCCTCCTTATTGAGCGGAGCGTTGAGATAGTCGCCGCCCCCCTGCTCCTCGTAGCGCGACTGCGAGAACAGCACGTCCATATCGAGCGTGGAGGCATCGACGATCGGCGCCGCCGCATCAAAGAATGCCAGGGCATCGCCACCGACGAGCTTCATAACCTCTTCGCTCAGTGCCGGTGAACACAGCGGGCCCGCGGCAATGACCACGTGACCCTCGGGAATCTGCGTGACCTCGCCGTGCACGACCTCGATATTGGGACGAGCGGCAACCTCGGCCTCGACAAGCTCGGAAAACTTGACGCGGTCGACCGCCAGGGCACCGCCGGCGGGAACAGCCGCGCGATGGGCGCAATCGAGCAGGACTGAACCCATGCGCTCAAGCTCGGCCTTCAGCAAACCAGCCGCGGAATCCGGACGGGTCGACTTAAACGAATTCGAGCAGACGAGCTCTGCCAGGTGATCGGTATGGTGAGCCGGGGAGCTCACCTGGGGGCGCATCTCGCACAGCTTTACGGCAAAACCGCGATCTGCCAGCTGGATCGCGCACTCCGAACCCGCCAGACCGCCACCGATAACTGTCACCTGATCGAACTGCATCTGCAAACACCTTTCTAATTGACACGTTTTCCATTGTGACCGAAGGGTGTCTGGGCGTGAAGGGCAAACTTGGAGGGCGCATACCTTCCATCCATCATGCGCTCGATAAGACCCTCGAGTTCAAGCGAACCCAAGAGTTTGAGTACGCCGACAGCATCGAGCGAGACGAGCGCCGCGATGTCGTCGACCTTGAGCGGAGAGGCGATGAGCGCATGCATCACGGTCTGCTGCGTTGGATCCAGGTCGGCAATGCCGGGAGCATCGGGGTGCGAGTAGCGCAGGGTTCCGTAGATGCGTGAGATAGCCATCTCGATAGATTCCTCGTCGACGATGCAGCAGGCACCGTTCGCAATGAGGTAATTCGTGCCACGCGACTCGGGCGATAGGATCGACCCCGGCACAGCAAGAAGTTCGCGCCCCAAATCCATAGCAGCCTCGGCTGTAGAAAACGTCCCGGAAGGCATACCCGCCTCGGATACAAAGAGGGCTTGCGACAGGGCCGCGATCACGCGATTGCGGCGCGGAAAGGCGAACTTGCGCGGACCCATGCCCCACGGAGAGATCGACACGACCGCGCCACCCGTATCGAGCGTGCGCGTAATAAGCCCCGCGCTCGAACGCGGGTAGACCACGTCGGCACCCGTCCCCAGCACCACGACGTGTTTGCCGCCGGCGTTGACCGCAGCCCAACCCGAGGCCTGGTCACAACCGACCGCACCGCCCGAAACTACCGTCACTCCCGCCTCAACCGCCACCTTCGCCGCAAGCTCTGCCACGGCAAGACCATACGGCGAGGCCTTGCGCGCGCCGATGATGGAGAGCGCGGGTGTCGAAAGCACCTCGGGATTGCCGCGCACATAGAGCGTCTGGGGTACATCAGAAAGCTCCAAAACGGTCTCGGGATACAACGCATCACCTGGATGCAGCTCGAAGGTCCCCTCGGCCATCATTGGTCCCTCCTCCCCTGGTACATCGCCGCCTCGAGCACGTGATCCTGCGTCACTTGCTCGCTCTCGGCGACATCTGCGATCGTGCGCGCAATGCGAACCAGGCGCACGATGCCACGCCCTGTGAGATGCGTGCGTTTGGATAGGCCGAGTACGCATTTCTCGGCAACATCATCGAGCTCAAAGGTCGAAACGACGCCGTCAATGGACCGCGTCTCGTCATCCTCGGCCTCGGCATCCGCATCGTCCATACGGGATTCGCGCCAAGCGCGAAAAGCGCGACCACGCACAACGTAGTCACGTAACTCGGCAGACGACATACCCTCCGCACCCTCGATAATCACTTGGGGGTCGGGACGGGTCACATCGATCATCATGTCGATACGGTCGGCCAAAGGACCGCGCAGTTTAGACCGATAGCGCTCAACCATCGCCGCCGAGCAGCGACACGGTACCTCGCGATCGCCCAAAAAACCGCAGGGACAGGGATTGCTCGCAGCCAGCAGCTGAAAGCGCGACGGGAAGGTAAAAGCCCCGTCGACGCGTACGATCCTGACGTAGCCTCGTTCGATGGGCTGGCGCAGCGTCTGCAGCACACCCGTGGGAAACTCGGCAAGCTCGTCCAAAAAGAGCACGCCGCCATGAGCAAGGCTGATCTCACCCGGGTGCACCGGGCGCCCGCCGCCGATAAGGCCTGCGGTCGAAATACTGTGGTGGGGACTGCGGAAGGGGCGGTGCCCCGCCAACAAGCCATCAATGTTCTCACCCAAAACCGAATGGATGCACAGTGCCTCCTGCTGATCCTCAACGGAAAGCTCGGGCAGGATGCCGGTCATACGGCGTGCGAGCATCGTCTTGCCCGATCCCGGAGACCCGATCATGAGCAAGCCGAGTTCTCCTGCCGCCGCAAGCGCCATGCCGCGTTTAGCGACTTCCTGCCCCAGCACGTCTGCATAGTCGAGCTCGGGCTCAAAGGTCGCCTCGACACCCTCGGAATCCAAGTAGTGCCGTGCGGCATCGCCCATGCCGTGAGCAAGCTGAGACAGATGGTCGATAAAGCCGCAATCCACGCGCGCAAGCGGCACATGCTGGTCGGACCTGCCGGCGATAAAAGACAGCCCCATGTCGCGAGCCAATAGCTGAAACGCCACCTCGCCTTTGACAGGAAGCACCGTGCCGTCCAAGCCGAGCTCGCCGGCGATAAGACAACGATCGAGGTTGTCGCGGGGAATCTGACCATCGGCCGCTAGAACCGCGATGGCGATGGGCAGATCAAAGCCGCTACCGGTCTTGCGAATATCGCCGGGCGCCAGATTGACCGTAATGCCCGAGCGCGGGATCTCAAAGCCGGCCGAGCGCATCGCACAGCGAATACGACCACGTGACTCCATCACCTCCATACTCGGGATGCCGAGCATCTGAATGCCCGGAACGCCGCCGGCAAGCGAGACCTCGACCGTGACGTGAATCGCCTCGACGCCGCGGATGCAGGCCGCGTGAACGGCAAACGTCTCGAACGCCATCACGACACCTGCCAATCGAACGCGTTGTACTGATGCTCGATCTCGGCGATATGCCCGCCGCGGATGGTGACACCCACGGCATCGAAGCGAATCGCCTTGAGCGGATAATGCTCCATGAGATAGCAACTTGCGATGCGGCGGTAGCGGCGTTGCTTTTGGGCGTCCACGGCCTCCTCCGGAAAGACCCTCGTGCTGCAATCCAGTGCAACGCGTCTGGTCTTGACCTCGGCCATTACCACGACATCGTCGAGCTCATCGAGCAGCACCAGATCGGCCTCGCCCTCGGTGCAACGATAGCCTTGCTCCAGCAAGGTGTAGCCGCGCTCGTTAAAGTAGTCGATGGTGATCAGCTCGCCCAGCATGCCCAGCTCGCGGGGACTGAGTCCCTTGATAAACTCGGGCGTCATCGCCCCGGAGTCGAGCTCGCCGTTTTCCCAACGCTCCTTGAGCTGCTGCGTCTTGCTCTTTTTGCTTGCGGCACTCATGGGGTCTCCTTTCCCGCACACTGCATTGCCCCGATGATGAGGGCACCTTTCATGCGGGTAAGTACCGGAAGCAAACCAAAAGCTGACCAAAAGCCGTCAAAAAACGGGCCGTACGCAACAATGGTGTTGCATACGGCCCGCTACCAGCAGGTTTATAAAACCCCAGAGGTCCCTGTCTCCACAATTGACCTAGAAAAGGCGCTCAGTCTGCAGAAAGTTTCCGCAAAAGCTCACGCGGTGCAGCGGACAAAGTCCATGTTTGCAAATGGCCTCGATGTGCTCGGGGCTCGCATAGCCCTTCGACTCGGCCAGATGGTACTCGGGGTACTCGGCGTCGTACTCGACCATCATCTCGTCACGCGTGACCTTGGCCATGATGGACGCCGCGGCGATGCAGGCGATCTTGGCATCGCCCTTCACCACATCGCGCTCGTTGGGAACGGCGCCCAAGGGGTTACCGTCCATGAGGACGCAGTCGGGCTCGAGCCCCGTATCGGCCACGGCGCCCACAACGGCAGCGCGGATGGCGCGGGCCATGCCCATCTCATCGATATCCTTAGGCGCGATATGGCAAAAACCGATCGCCGTCGCCACCTCGGCAATCTTCACTGAGAGCAACTCGCGGCGCGCGGGCGTGAGCTTTTTGGAATCGTTGATACCCCAGACGCGCGGTTCCATGGGAAGGCAGACGGCGCATACCGTCAAAGGACCGGCCACCGATCCGCGACCCACCTCGTCGACACCAACGACCACCCCATCGCCGCCAAGCTCATGCATAAGCTCGTACATGTCATTGACGCGCTCGCGCTCGGCAAGCTCCTTGGCATGGCGCTTAAGAGCACGCTCGCAAGCCTTGATCACCTGCTGGCGCGGGTCCTCGCGATAATGCTCCACGAGGGCGGGAATCTCCTCAAACGTAGCGCTCGCCAACTCACCGGCAACCTGCGATGCCGAAACCGAGCTCGTCATGTTGGCCATACCAGGCCCTCCTTGCATGCAAATCAGATAAAAAGAAGGGCCACCCGAAGGTGACCCTTACGTCCAAACGAGTGGACAGACGCTGCGATCTTCTTAGCGCTTCTCGGGGATGCGAGCAGCCTTGCCCACCTTGTCGCGGAGGTAGTACAGCTTGGCGCGACGGACGCGACCATGACGAACGACCTCGAGCTTGGCGATCTTGGGGCTGTGAAGCGGGAAGGTACGCTCAACACCGACACCGAAGGACATCTTGCGGACGGTGAAGGTCTCGCGGGCACCGGCGCCGGCCATGCGGATGACGTCGCCCTGGAAGACCTGGATGCGCTCGCGGTCGCCTTCCTTAATGCGGTAGTGAACCTTGACGTTATCGGCGACGCGAACCTGAGGAATGTCCTCGCGGATCTGCTGACGCTCGATTGCGCGGATGTAATCCATGTGCAATTCCTTACTCTTCTAGAGGTGCCGTACCACCTTGGCCGGCACGTAGTTGAACAAACGTATTCGAGTATACACGCGCGGGTTTCTGCTGCAAGAACAATTTTTTACGCAGACAAAAAGACAAAACCAGCACATGAATAACCGCCCGTCTCACGAATGAGACGGGCGGCATGAAGGGGGCTACGCTAGGCGTCTAAACCCAAAACGTTAGGCGGAACGCTTGGCCTCGAGCTTGGCCTGAGCGGCAGCCAGGCGTGCGAGGGGCACGCGGTAGGGCGAGCAGGACACGTAGTCCACGTCGGCCACGTTGAACAGGCCCTTAATGGATTTGGGGTCGCCGCCGTGCTCGCCGCACACGCCAAAGTGCATGTCGGGGTTGGTGGCACGACCTTTCTCGACGGCCATGCGCACGAGCTCCAGCACCGCCAAGTCGATGGTCTCGAAGGGGTTGTCCTTCAAGATCTTCTTGTGCATGTACAGCGGGATGAACTTGGCCTCGGCATCGTCGCGGGAGAAGCCGAAGGTGGTCTGGGTGAGGTCGTTGGTGCCGAAGCAGAAGAAGTCGGCATGATGGGCGATCTCGTCAGCGACCATGCAGGCGCGTGGCAGCTCGAGCATCGCGCCCACGGGAATATTGAGCTCGACGCCCTCTTCGGCGGAAACCTCGGCGATCACGCGCTCAATGACCTCGCGGGTCTGGACATGCTCGGCCGTGATGGAAACGAGCGGAACCATGATCTCGGGATGCGGGTCGACGCCCTCCTTGATAAGGCGGGCAGCGGCCGTGGCGACGGCGCGAACCTGCATGAGCGGCAGATCGCTAAAGACGACGGACAGGCGAACGCCGCGCAGGCCGAGCATGGGGTTCGACTCGACCATGCCGTCGATACGACGCAGGCGGGCGCGCAGGGCTGCAAGCTCTTCCTCGCTGGCGCCGGCGGCTTCCTTCTTGGTGATGGCGACCTCGAGCTCGCGAGGATTATCCAGGAACTCATGAAGCGGCGGATCGAGCAGGCGGACGACCACATCGCGACCGGACATAGTCTTGAACATCGCCAGGAAGTCCTCGGTCTGAACCTTGAGCAGGTCGGCCAGGGCCTGCTGCTTCACGGCTTCATCATCGGACAGAATGAAGCTCTGGATAATGTTCTTGCGATCGCCCAGGAACATATGCTCGGTGCGGCATAGGCCAATGGCCTCGGCACCAAACTCGAGGGCGAGCTCGGCATCCTCGGGGTTGTCGGCGTTGACGCGCACATGGTTGGCATGGCCGCAGGTCTCGTCCAGGCGAATCTCGTCGGCCCAGGACAGGATGGTGTCCAGGTCGCCGGTAAGCTCGGCGGAGACCAGGTCGACGGGACCGTCGACGACGATGCCCTGGGTGCCGTCGATGGAGATGACATCGCCCTCGTGCAGTACGCGGTCGCTGCCCTCGATGCGCACGACCTTCTCGGCGGCGTCGATGTGGAAGCGCTCAACGCCGCAGACGCAGGGCGTACCCATGCCGCGGGCGATAACGGCGGCATGGCTCGTCTTGCCACCGTGGCTGGTCAGGATGCCCTCGGCGGCGACCATGCCCTTCAGGTCGTCGGGGTTGGTCTCCCAACGAACCAGAATGACCTTGTGACCCTCGGCGGAACGCGCGACAGCATCGTCGCTCGAGAACACGACCTCGCCCACGGCGGCACCGGGGCTGGCATTAAGACCGCTGGCGAGAGCCTCGTACTTCTTGGAGGCGTCGAACTGCGGGTGAAGGAGCTGGTCGAGTTGCGCGGGATCGATGCGGCTCACGGCCTCTTCGCGGGTGATCAGGCCTTCCTCGACCATTTCGATGGCGATGCGCAGGGCGGCGGTGGCGGTGCGCTTGCCCACGCGGGTCTGGAGCATCCAGAGCTTGCCCTGCTCGATGGTAAACTCGATATCGCACATATCGCGGTAATGATCCTCGAGCGTCAGGAACACGCGCTCGAGCTCCTCACCTGCGGACTCGAGGCCCGGGGTGGTCTTGAGGTCGGCGATGGGCTCGGTGTTGCGGATACCGGCGACGACGTCCTCGCCCTGGGCATTAACCAAAAAGTCACCGTAGAACTCCTTGGTGCCGTCGGCCGGATTACGCGTAAAGGCGACGCCTGTCGCAGAGGTCTCGCCCTTGTTGCCAAAGGCCATGGCCTGCACGTTGACGGCGGTGCCGAGGTCGTCGGAAATGCCGTGCTGCTTGCGGTAGATGCAGGCGCGCTCGTTCATCCAGCTACCAAAGACGGCCTGAATAGCAAGGCGCAGCTGAAGCTCCGGATCGTGCGGGAAGACGGGCTTGCCGTCCGCGACTTCGAGCTCGGGGTACAGGGCGGCCTCGACGTTGTCGGAGAAAATGCCCTTGAAAGTCTCTACGAGCTCCTGCAGGTCCTCGGCCGAAAGCTCGGAATCGACGCGAACGCCGGCGACCAGACGGGCCTGGGTCAGGGCGTTCTCGAACAGGTCGGCGTCAACGCCCATGACGACATTGGAAAACATCTGGATAAAGCGGCGGTAGCTATCCCAAGCAAAACGCGGGTTCTGCGTCTGCGCGATGAGGCCCTGGACGGAATCGTCATTGAGGCCCAAGTTGAGGACCGTGTCCATCATACCGGGCATGGAGAACGGAGCGCCCGAACGAACCGACACGAGCAGCGGATCGGAGGCGTCGCCGAGCTTCTTGCCGCAGCGGGCCTCGAGGTCCGCCTCGGCGGCAACGATCTCATCGAGTGCGCCCTCGGGCCACACGTTGCCGGCACCGGAGTACTCGACGCAAGTCTGGCAGGTAATGGTAAAGCCACCGGGAACCGGCAGGCCGATACGGCTCATCTCGGCAAGGTTAGCGCCTTTGCCGCCAAGCACGAAGTTCATGAACTTGTCGCCCTCGGTGACACAGGCGCCCTGGGCGTCGGTTCCAAAACGGTAAACCCTCTTGCAATCGCTCACGATACTTCCCCTTCCATGCGCTTACGCACACGACCGTGGTAACGAATCGACCCGCCAGATGCGGGCCATGAGGGAACTATACGGCAGGTATTGAGCGGGCTTAAGCAGAGAATGCGCGGTTTGGTAAACGTGCTAAAACTGGCGGTAAATGGTAGGTAAAGGTGGTTACCTTATGAAGATACCACTGTAAGTAAGTGCAGGTCAGATGCTATATTTTTGCTAAATCGCTTTATCAAAATGCTACTAATATTAGGCGCGGCGGGTGGCTCGGCGGGCGCGAGCTTCTTGGATTTCCTCCAAGTGGCTAATGATCTCGGCAGCGCTTTCCTCGATGGCCTTGCCGTCGGTACGCACCACAAAGCAGCCTAGGCGCTTCATGAGGGCACGGGCTTCCTCGAGCTCGCTGCGCACGCTCTCGGGCTCGGCATAGGAGCCGGCAACGGCACGGGCGTAGTCATCGCCCAAGCGGCTATCGCGAATTTCGGAAATCACATCGACGGTCGAAATCAGGCCGAACAGGCGCATCGGGTCAACCTCGTAAATCGACTTCGGCGGCTCCATGCCATGGGCCAAAGGAACATTGGCAACCTTATAACCCTGATAGGCCAAAAACATCGACAGCGGCGTCTTGGACGTACGGGATACGCCCAGCAGCACGATATCGGCACCCGACAGATCGTCGCAACCGCGCCCATCATCGTGCTCAACAAAATACTCCATGGCCTCGATGCGATGGAAGTAGCGGTCATCGGTCTTGTGAATCACGCCGGCAACGCCCTTGGGCGGCACACCGATAAGCGACGACAGCACGGCGAGCGTCGGACCGATCAGGTCGACCGAGCGAATATGCAACATACCCAGGTAATCGAGCACGCGGGCGCGAAGCGCTGGATCGACAATGGTGTGAAACACGGCAATATCGCGATGGTCGGCATCGACGCGCGGCCCCACAAACGACTTGACCTGCTCCACGGAGGTCACCTTGGGCAGACGTAAAACGCGAAAAGCCCCTTCATCAAATTGCCCGGACGCCGAAAGCACCACCTCACAAGCGGTATCGCCGAGCGAGTCGGAGATAACGATAACGGTGGGAAGAGCGGTGACCGGGCAATCCATGCGGGGCTCCTTTTGCGCTTACGCGCAGGCTAGCTTACTTTTTGCGGGCAAGCTCACCGATATTGGCAATGCCGGAGAAAACGGCCTCGAAGCGGTTGAGCAGCTTAAGGCGATTATCGCGGAGCTGCTCGTCCTTGTCCATGACCATAACCTCGTCGAAGAAGCGGTCGATGGGGGCACGCAGGGCGGCAAGGGCGGCAAATGCGGTCGGGTAGTCCTCGGCAGCAAGGGCAGCATCGACAGCGGTCTGAGCGGCCTCGGAGGCATCGGCAAGCGCGAGCTCGGCCTCGCCCATCAGGCTGCGGTCGTACTCCGCGCCCAGCTCGGGCTTGGAGATATGCGCGGCACGGGCATAGGCCGTAGCCAGGTTGTCGAAGGTCTCGGCGTCGTTCTTGCGGGCCTCGTCGAGGGCGGCGCAGCGGGCGAAGAAGACGGACGGGGCGATGATGTGCACCGCGGAGACGGCGGCAACGGTATCGGCCGGGATCTTTTCGTCGCGGGCCATGCTCACCAGGCGGCCATGGAAGAAGTCACGAACCTGCTGAGCGACCTCGGCGGCGTCGAACTCGATACCCTGCTCGCTATAGAGCTCAAGGGCAAAGTCGATAAGCGACGTGGGGTCGATCGGCAGGCGGTCGCGCAGGATGTTGATGATGCCGATAGCGGCACGACGCAGCGCGTAGGGGTCCGAAGAGCCGGTCGGGGGCTCGCCGATGGCAAAGATACCGGCGATGGTATCGAGCTTATCGGCGCAGGCCACGATGCAGCCAGCGGTGCCCTCGGGCAGCTCGTCACCGGCAAAGCGAGGACGATAGTGATCGCGAATAGCATGAGCGACCTCGTCGTTCTCCCCCATCGCGGTCGCGTAATAACCGCCCATCACGCCCTGCTGGCTCGTGAACTCGACGACGGCATTGGATACCAGGTCAGCCTTGCACAGGTGCGCGGCGCGAGCGGCATCGGCTGCCAGGTGGGCACCAAGATGGGCCTCACGGGCAATAGCGAGCGCGAGCTGCTCAATGCGCTCGGACTTGGCGAGCACGCTACCGAGCTTCTCCTGGAAGGCAACCTTGGCCAGACGCTCACGGAACTCGTCGAGAGAGATCTTCAGGTCCTCCTCGTAGAAGAACTTGGCGTCGTCCAGACGGGCGCGCACGACGCGCTCGTTGCCGTCGATCACGCGCTCGGCGTTCTCGGGCTTGCTGTTGGAAACGACCACGAACTCACGCGTGAGCTTGCCTTCGCCGTCATAGATCGGGAAGTAGCGCTGGTTGGTGAGCATGGACTCGCAGATAATCTCGTGCGGGACCTTGAGGAACTCCTCATCGAAGGTACCGACGAGCACCGTCGGCCACTCGCAGAGGTTGATGACCTCCTCAAAGACCTTCTTGGGCGTATCGACATGGCAGCCGGGACGGGCAGCCTCGACCTCGGCGATACCGGCAAGGATGGCCTCGCGGCGGCGCTCGGCAGAAAGCACGCCGGCGTCCTCGAGCACCTGCTCGTAGACGGCGGGGCTGGCAACCACATGGTCACCGGGGCCAAGTACGCGATGACCACGCGTGGTGTTGCCACTCGTCACGTCGGCAAACGACACGGGCACAACATCCTCGCCCAAAAGACAGCAGATCCAGCGGACCGGACGCACGAACGTCGCGTGCTCGTGGCCCCAGCGCTGGGAGCGGTAGTTGGGCCACTGCAGGCCGGCAATAGTCTTCTCGCACAGGGCTGTCAGGATCGGGGTTGCCGGTGCGGAGGGAATGTTCTTCTCGGCGAACACATACTCGCGACCGTCAGTGTCCTCGCGACGGACCAGATCCTCGGCAGCCACACCGCACTTGCGGGCAAAGCCCTGGGCGGCCTTGGTGGCGTTACCGTCAGCGTCGAAGGCAATGTTGGCCGCGGGGCCACGCTTGACCTCGTGAACCTCATCGGTCGCGGTGGCGACATTAGCCACGAGCGCGGCAAGACGACGCGGGCTCGAGATCACGCGGACCTCGCCGTGGGCCAGACCGGCCTCGTCGAGGCCCTTGGCGATCATGGTGCCAAGTTGCTTGACGGCATTGTTCAGCGGCGCGGAGGGCATTTCCTCCGTACCGATCTCAAACAGGAAATCCTTAGCGTCTGCCATGGCTTACGCCACCTCGCCTTCCTGGTCGGCATTCTCGTTGACTCCGGCGACCTCGGCCATGTAGGCCTCGCAGCACGCCTTGGCGACGGCGCGGACGCGCAGGATGTAGTTGGCACGCTCGACCGCGGACAGGGCGCCGCGGGCATCGAGCAGGTTAAAAGCGTGGCTGCACTTCATGACGCAGTCATATGCCGGCAGCGGCAGCTTGCGCTCCAGGCAGGAGTGGCACTCGGCCTCGTAGTCGTCAAACTTCTGACGCATCATCTCGACGTTGGCGACCTCAAAGTTATAGGCACTGAACTCGCGCTCGTTCTCGAGGAACACGTCGCCATAGGTCATGGGCGTGCCGTCGGGCAGGTAGCTCCACACCAAGTCGTAGACCGAGTTGACGCCCTGCGCATACATGGCGATACGCTCCAGGCCATAGGTGATCTCGACAGGAACGGGGTCGACCTCGATACCGCCCACCTGTTGGAAGTACGTAAACTGCGTGACCTCCATGCCATTGAGCCAGACCTCCCAGCCAAGGCCCCAGGCGCCGAGCGTCGGGCTCTCCCAGTCGTCCTCGACAAAACGGACGTCATGGTCGTTGGGGTCCAGGCCGATAGCGGCAAGAGACCCCAGGTAGAGCTCCTGGGCGTTGACCGGGGAGGGCTTGATGAGCACCTGGAACTGATAGTAGTGCTGCATGCGGTTGGGGTTCTCGCCGTAGCGGCCGTCGGCGGGACGGCGGCAGGGCTGCGCATAGCAGGTGCGCCACTCGGCGGGACCGAGCGAGCGCAGCGTGGTCGCGGTATGGAAGGTACCGGCACCGACCTCGGAGTCATAGGGCTGCATAATGACGCAGCCCTGCTCGCCCCAGTACTGCTGGAGGCGCAGGATGATGTCTTGGAAGGAAAGCGATGAAGCGTTCATGCCTCTAATATCCCCTCGTCGAAACGATTACACGGTTAGGTACTGTACTATAGCGGTTTTTAGTCGATAGCGCCGATGCGGTTGAGCGGCCAGTAGCGTACAAGCGCCACAGCGATCAAATCAGAGCGATCGACGGGACCAAAGTAGCGTGAGTCGGCAGAGTTTTCGCGGTTGTCGCCCATCACCCACACGCACCCGTCGGGAACGGTGTAGGGATAGCTTACCTGAGCACCAGGCGCTTGGACCGAAAGTGGCCAGCTCATGCCCGTCGTATAGACCTCGTCGAGCGCTTGGCCGTCAACGACCACCTTGCCATCCTGCAGGTCGACCGTCTGGCCGGCCGTGGCAATAACACGCTTGACAAGAACATCATGCTCGGAGGTGCCATCGGGGTTGTGAAACACCACGATATCGCCCTGCTTGACGGGCTGACCGAGCTCAAGGCTCACCTTTTGTGCCAGGATCTGGTCGCCAATCTCGATCGTGGACTCCATGGAGCCGGTGGGCACCACAAAGGGCTCGACCACAAACGAGCGAATCAAGAAGGTGGCGACCAATGCGATCGCGATGACCGCGATCCACTCAAAAGCGCCCCTCAACGCGGAATGCTGCGATGGAACCATTCTCACTCCTCGCTCTGCGAATACGAAGCGTCCAAAATCTCCTGCGCGTACGCACGCTCCTGGGGCGTAAGGCGCGCCGTCTCGATCAGATCGGGACGCCAGCGGCAGGTGCGCTCGATGGCGTTCTTGCGACGCCAGGCATCGACCTTGGCGTGATCGCCACTCACGAGCACCGGCGGCACGCCCTCGCCGTTGAACTCGGCGGGACGGGTGTACTGCGCGTACTCGAGCAGGCCTCCGTCCTCGGCGGTCGAGAACGACTCGTCCACATTGCTCATCTCGTCGCCCAGGGCGCCGGGAATCAGGCGTACGACGGCATCGGCAACGACCATAGCGGGAAGTTCGCCGCCCGTGAGCACGTAGTCGCCGATCGACAGACGCTCATCGGCATACGCATACGCGCGCTCGTCGACGCCCTCGTAGCGGCTGCACACAAACAGCAGGCGCTCACTTTTGAGCAGGCGCTCGGCCACATGCTGCGTAAAGGGCTCGCCACAGGGGGTGAAGAACACAACCGTGGGCTTGGGACCCTCTGCGCTAATGGCCTCGATGGCCTCTGCGATAGGCTCGACCTTCATAAGCATGCCCTGCCCGCCGCCGTACGGCTCGTCATCGACGGTACGATGGCGGTCGTGCGTCCAGTCGCGCAGGTTATACGCCTTAAAATCAAAAAGGCCGGCCTTGCGGGCGCGGCCCAAGATCGATGTGGACATGACGGGCTCAAACATCTCGGGAAAGACCGAAAGGGTCTCAATCAGCATGTTGTCCTCCCTACTTGTCCATATCGATCAGGCCGTCCATAACATGGACGGAAATTGTTCCTGTGTCGGGAAGATCGAGCACAACCTGCTCGATCACGGGAATCAGTACCTCGCCGTACCGATCGCCCTCGACAACCCAAACATCGTTAGCGGGCGTCGACATGATCTCGACGATCGTGCCGAGCGAACCGAAGCGCTCGTCGACCACCTCGCGACCCATCAGATCGGTATAGGCAGCGTCGAGCGAATCGAGCTCAAAGTCGTCACGATTTGCCAGCACGTAGCATCCCGTGATGCCCTCGGCGGCCGTCAAGTCGTCAATGCCCTCAAACGAGACCAGATCGCCATCGCCCGTATCGGTGACGGACACGACCGTGCAAAAGCGGTCGCGCTTAAGCGCCGGCGGCGTCAGGGCGACCCGCATACCCGGCTCCAATACAGAAGGAAGCCCCCGCAGCGGCTGCGCGAGGACCTCCCCCTTCCTTCCGTGCGGCTTAACCACACGGGCGATGTTTTTGTACTGGGACCTCAAGGTCCTAGCCCAGAACCTCTACCTCGACAGCAGTGTCGAGGCGAGCGGCCAGTGCACGGGCGAGCGTGCGTATGGCCTTGATGGTACGGCCACGACGGCCGATGACCTTAGCGACGTCATCCTCGGCGACCGAAACCTCAATCGTAGAGGCGTCGTCACCATCGATGACCTCAAGGCTCACGGAATCCGGGTCGTCGACGATCTGAACAACGAGATATTCGACGAGATCGGCGATGCGATCTGAGAGCATTGCCTCACCCTCGAGCTGTGCAGCGTCAACCTCAGGCACGATTTACTCCTCGGCGCCCTCAGCGGCCTCAGCGGCAGCCTTAGCGGCCTCGGCCTCTTTGGCGAGCTGCTTCTTGGACTTCTTGACGACGGTCTCGGTCTTCTCGCCCTCGTTGGCGGCCTTGACCAGAGCGGCGACGGCGTCGGTGAGCTGAGCGCCCTTGGACTGCCAGTCGGCGATCTTCTCGAGGTCGAGGTTGATGGTCTTGGGGGCGGTCATCGGGTTGTAGCGGCCAACCTCCTCGATGATACGACCGTCACGCGGGGCGCGGGAATCGGCGACGACGACACGGTAGTACGGACGCTTCTTAGCGCCGTGACGAGCAAGGCGAATCTTGACTGCCAAAGGAAACTCCTCCAACCAAGCAGCTTTAGGCTGCAACTACAAACAAACAGTTGAACATAATACGCCATCGACGCGGGCAGGTGAAGTCCGTGAGACCAACTTCTTCGGTGTAGTCGAGGGCAAATCCATATCTTAGACAAGAATTCGGGATTTGCAAGCACATACACGCACCCCACATGAGCTGCGCGGTATACTCATGACATGGAAAGACGCGAACATACATACGGTTATGAGGATGCCATGGGCGTCACGCCGCCTCCCTGGACGGGTCCGGCGGTGGGCCTGATGGACCTTGATGCGTTTTTTGCGAGCGTGGAAATGCTCGATCATCCCGAATGGCGCGGAAAGCCGCTCATCGTGGGCGGAGACGCCGATTCGCGTGGCGTCGTGTCCACGTGTTCGTATGAGGCGCGTCGCTTTGGCGTGCACTCCGCCATGGCCTCGGCCGAGGCGCGGCGCTTGTGCCCGCAAGCCATTTGGACGCACGGGCACTTTGATCGCTACCGCGAGGTGAGCGCGCGGGTCATGGCGATTCTCGCCGACGAGACCCCGCACGTGGAGCGCGTATCCATCGACGAAGCCTTTATCGATATCACACCTGGTCGCTTTGCGCCCGAAGACCCGCTGCTGGTTGCGCGGCGTATGAGCGACCGCGTGGCAGGGCTGGGAGTGACCTGCTCCATTGGCGTGGGCTGCAACAAGACGGTCGCAAAGATCGCAAGCGAGCGGGATAAGCCGTTTGGGCTGACCATCGTGCGCCCCGGAACCGAGCAGCGCTTTTTGGCCGCGCTGCCGGTATCTGCCATGAGCGGCATCGGGCGCTCGGCCGAGGAGCGACTGCGCCGCATGCGCATCTACACCCTCGGCGAGCTATCACGTGCACCGGAATCCACACTGGCTACCATTTTTGGCGTCAACGGCGAACGCATGCGCCAGCGTGCGCTGGGACTCGAAATCTCCGAAGTCACGAGTCTCGATGAAGAGCGCGAGGTCAAGTCGGTCAGCAATGAACGCACCTTTGCTAAAGATTTGACTGAGCGCGGGGATATTGAGGCGGCGATTGCGCTGTTGGGAGAGTCAGTGGGACGCCGTCTGCGCCGTCAGGGGCTGACGGGTGCCACGGTAACGCTCAAGCTTAAGTATTCGTATGGCAGCGGGCGTACGGCACAGCGCCGGCTGCCTCATCCGACAGACGATGAGAACATCTTCGTGGCGGTTGCACTCGAACTGCTCGACAACATCTGGCAGGAAGGCATGCATGTTCGCTTAGCTGGCATCGGCATGAGCGACTTCGACCACCAAGGCGGCATCCAGACCGACCTGTTCTGCGAGATCGATGACCGCGGAGCCCAATCCAGCGACCGCCGCGACCTCTCCGTCGCCATCGACGCCGTCCGAGACAAATTCGGCGACACCGCCCTTTCCTTCGGCCGCCAATCCCGCTTCAACGATTAACCGCCTTTGGGCAAAAAGAAAGCCGGGCAGGTGCGGAAAACCGCAACTGCCCGGCGATATGCGTGAGGGTAGCTAAACCCCGTCTCAAATGAGCTACTAGAGGAGGTTGAGGGGGAGCTGGGGGGCGTCTCCCCAGAGTTTCTCGAGGCGGTAGAAGTCGCGGGCTTCGGGAGTGAAGACGTGGACAACAACCGAACCATAGTCCATGAGCATCCAGGTCTTCTGCTCGCGGCCCTCAATGGAGAACGGATGCTCGCCGCAAGCCTCGGCGACCTTCTCCTCGATCTCGTCGACGATAGAATCGACCTGGCGGTTGTTGGTACCGGTGGCAAGCACAAAATAGTCGCACACATCGGAAAGCTCGGTCAGGTCGAGCACCTGAACGTCCTCGCCCTTCTTGTCGTAGGCGGCCTGCGCGGCGGCGCGGGCGACATCCTCGGCGGCGACACCGCTCGCAGACAGCGAGGCGGCAGTGCGGTCGGACGTGGCGACGAAGCTCTTGTGCTCCACACCTTCAAGAATCTGCTCGTCGGTCATGGTCTCGTCGGCCATGTAATACCTCTTTCTAGACAGCCCGAGCTAGCGCAGCTGGGCGTAATGGTTGTAAATCGAAATAGCCGTGGGATAAAGATAGCGCCCGGACTGAATCACATAGACCAAACCCTGCGCAAAACAGGAGAAGAACAACTCGTCGAGCGTCGACTCCCCCACCATCTTGCGCAGCGCATGTGCATAGTCGCCGTGGCGGTTGGGCTCGATGGCATCGGCCACAAAGACCACCATATCGAGCGGCGTCATATCGCAGGCACCCACG
This sequence comes from uncultured Collinsella sp., assembly GCA_902496775.1. Classification (GTDB taxonomy): domain Bacteria; phylum Actinomycetota; class Coriobacteriia; order Coriobacteriales; family Coriobacteriaceae; genus Collinsella. Next base: position 20,720 of record CABVCF010000001.1, on the reverse strand, counting down.
GTGTGACGGTCGACAGCCCGAAAGACCGCCGGCGACAGCTCGGGAAAAAGCTGCGGAAGCTCATAGGCGGCAACAGGGCCATGCAAAAGCGGCGTCGCGGCAGAAGGAGAGCCGGCAATCTTAATGCCGTAATGCAGAGCGCGCGTGACCAGCTCGTCATCGGAAAGCACCTTGTCCCAGTCGTGGATCAAGCCGGCGGCAGCGGCATCAAAGCGGTCGACGCCGTAGACCTCGGCCAGATGAAGTGCGGTCTCGGCAACACCCAGCGAATGCACATAGCGCTTGCGCTTATCCTTCATGCGAACATCGAGCAGCTCTTGAATGCGCTTGAGCAGCGCGCGCTCATCGCCCTCAAACTGATCCTCTACCGACAACGTAGACCCCCATCACTCAAAATCTTCTTGGCCCAAATCGGCATATAGCCTGCGTTTGCGAATGTAGCCGAGCACGGACTCGCTCGTAAGATAGCGCACGCTCATGCCACGGGCAACTCGCTTACGAATGTTCGTCGAGCTGATCGCCAGCGCCGGAATCTGAATATAGCGCACGTCGAACGGCAGCCCCGACTCTTTGATTCGGGCACGCGCCGTATCGATATCAAAGCCCGGTCGTGTCGCCGCAATAAAGGTAGCAAGCTCAGCGATCCGTTCGGCATCATGCCAGGTAACAATATCGATAATCGCGTCGGCGCCCGTAATAAAGTAGAGCTTTACCTGCGGCGGGTAAAAGTCGCGAAGGGCATGAAGCGTATCGGCCGTATAGGTTACACCCGGACGGTCAATCTCGAACCGACTCGCCAAAAAGGCCGGGTTCGCAGCGGTGGCGAGGACCGTCATGGCATAACGGTCCTCGGCAGGCGTCACCGGCTTGTCAAGCTTAAAGGCAGGCGTGCCCGCCGGCATAAAGAGCACGGCATCCAAGTCGAGGGACTCACGCGCCTGCTCAGCGGTCACCAGGTGCCCGTAATGGACGGGATCAAAGGTGCCACCCATAATGCCGAGCCTAAACTCCTGCCCGTCCTCTAGAGGAAGCTCAGGCAGACCGATTCCACCGCGCAGCGACATGGCTTACTCGCCCTCCGAGGTCTCGGCATCGTCCGCGGCATCCGCCGCATCGACAACCTCGACGCCCTCATCCGCAGCATCGGCCACGTCAATGGCCTCGACGGCAACGTCCTCGCCAGCGTCCTCGAGCTCTTCGTACTCCGAGAAGTCCTCGGCGCCCTCAAAGTCAAAGGCGCGCTGGCAAATGCGGACCTCGTCGCCCGCACGGCAACCGGCCTTCTCGAGCGTGTCGTCAACACCCATACGCGCAAACTTATGCTGCAGGTAAATGACGGCTTCCTCGTTTTCCCAGTCGGTCTGGATGACCATGCGCTCGATGGCACGACCGACTACGCGGAAGGCACCGGGCTCTTCCTGAACAATGCGGAAACGCTTCTCACGCTGCAGGCGACGGCGCTCCCACTCATCGTCGCGCAGAACAACCGGCTCATCGGAGTCAGCCAGCTCGGCGCGCAGCTTAGCCACCTGCTCGCCCACGGCAAGCATCAGCGTGTTGAGGCCGGCGCCCGTCACAGCAGACACGGCAAAGAACATATGTCCATCGTCGAGCGCTGCGCGCTTAAGGTCGGCAATCTTGTCGGCCGTGCCCGGCGCGTCGCACTTGTTGGCAACGACGATCTGCGGACGCTCCGAGAGCTCTGCGCCATACTGCTCGAGCTCACGGTTAATGATGTGGTAATCCTCGACCGGATCGCGATCCTCAAAACCACCCGTCATGTCGACGACATGCATGATTAGGGCCGTACGCTCAATGTGGCGCAGGAACTGGTGACCCAGGCCCTTGCCCTCGCTCGCGCCCTCGATGAGACCGGGGACGTCGGCAACGACGTAAGAATATTCGCCGGCACGCACCATGCCGAGGTTCGGCACGAGCGTGGTAAACGGGTAGTCGGCAATCTTGGGACGGGCGGCACTCATGCGCGCGATGAGCGATGACTTACCCACCGAGGGAAAGCCCACGAGCGCGGCATCGGCCATAAGCTTCATCTCGAGCTCGATCCAGTGTTCCTCGGCAGGCTCGCCGAGCTGGGCAAACGCGGGCGCGCGACGCACGGACGTCACAAAGTGCGTGTTGCCCAGACCGCCGGCACCACCGGGGGCCACGACAACGCGCTCGCCGTCGTGCACCAGGTCGGCAATCTCGAACATAGGGGTCTGCGTCTCGGGATCGAGCTCGCGGACTACGGTACCCATGGGGACTTTCAAAATCAGGTCCTCACCGCTTTTGCCGTTGCGGCGGGCACCCTGGCCATGCGTTCCGCGCTCGGCGCGGAAGTGATGCTTAAAGCGGTAATCGATCAGCGAAGACAGCTGAGCATCGGCCTGGATGACGACATTGCCGCCACGACCGCCGTCGCCGCCATCGGGGCCGCCCTTGGGAACAAATGCCTCGCGCCTAAACGACATGCATCCGGCTCCGCCGTCGCCGCCGCACACGTTAATGCGGCTGATATCGGTGAACTGTGACAACAGAATCGCCTCCTACAAAAAAGAGGGAGACCCTTGAATCCTAAAACTCAAGTGCCTCCCACATATGTGCTCTATGAAGGGTGAATTACGCGTTCGCGAGCGGGCGTACGCTGACCCTGTGCTTGATACCCTTGTGGAACTCAACGGTACCGTCGACCAGCGCGAACAGCGTGTCGTCCTTACCACGGCCAACGTTCTCACCCGGGTGGATGTGCGTGCCGTGCTGACGGACGAGAATCGTGCCCGTGGTTACCGTCTGGCCGGCATAGCGCTTCGTGCCAAGGCGCTGACCGCGGGAGTCACGGCCATTACGGGAGGAACCGAGTCCTTTTTTGTGTGCCATTGTGTATACCTACTCTTTCGTTACGAGTGTAATCTACTCGGCGACGGGAGCCTCGGCAACAGCCTCGGCCTCTGCCTTGACAGCCTTCTTGGCGCGGGACGTAGCCTGGACCTTCACGATCTTCAGCTTGGTGAGCTGCTGACGGTGACCCTTCAGACGACGATAGCGCTTACGCTTGTGGAACTTGAAGACCAGCTGCTTCTCGCCCTTGAACTGCTCAACGATCTGAGCGGTAACCTTGGCCTTGGCCAGCTTGTCGGGATCGGTGACGATCTTCTTACCATCGTTGAGGAAGATAACCGGCAGGGTGACCTTGTCGCCCTCATTGCCCTCGATCTTCTCGACGGTGATGACATCGTCGGTGGCGACCTTGTACTGCTTGCCGCCCGTGTTAACGATTGCGTACATGTTTACTTGCCCTTCATGCATCAGTTAGTGCAACAGCCGAATATAGTAGCAGGCGAAAATACCCCCGTCAACGAGTATGTGGAGCAAATCCACAAGTTCGCACAGGTATGGGGCTGACGAGTCGGCCCTCGTCGTCCTCGCATGCTTGATTCTGACGCTCGACATCGTAGGAGCAGATGGTCACGAGGTCTTGCATACCGGTGGAAACAATAGGTGCATCCACGCCCGGGGTCAAGCCCTGCAACAAAACATCAGCCGCAGAAAGCAAAATTTCCGGACGCATGGAGCCCTCGTTGTCGGCATGGGTGTCGAGCATGAGTACCAAATGGTCTGGGCGCTCCCCCGCCGTGAGCTCATAGCCCACGAGCGTGTGATCCAAATCCAAGCGCTTGCTCTTTTTGCCGCGCGCGTAGTCGATGCCGTGGCCCGCGCGCAGCGTGTCGATCGCACGGCGCACCTCGTCGGCGCTTACGGGCGCCTCGGGATCCAAGTGCAGGTCGATGCGATACGACAGGCGCGTGAGCTGCGCCGTCAACGCCGGCGCGCGCACGTCGATGTACGCCGCCTCGATGGGCGCCAGATCGGCCGGAGACGCCGCAGCCAGGCGCCCAAACGCCTCGTCGAGCGCCACGAACTCGGTCATAAACAGGTCATACCACTCGCAGGTCGACGACGTACCCACCGGCAGCGCCGAAGAGAAGCCCACGCGCATGTGCGGAGAGAAGCCCTGCGTGACGGCATAGGGAAGTCCCGCACGGCGCACGATGCGCTCAATGGTATGGATTACTTCGAGATGGCCCAGGTACTTAAGGCGATCGCGCTTGCCATAGCGAACACGAAGCCTAAAGAGCGAGGGGTTGTCGGTCAGGCGCTCACTCATGCGCGATCACCCATCAATACATTCTTGGCGTGGAGCGTGGGGCAGATCCCGCAGCCGGTGCACGACGTGCGGGTACAGTCGGGAGTCGTGACGCCCTCGAGCGAGCGACGGTACTCGCGCTCGAGGAAGCCGCGCGTGCAGCCGGGGCTCACGTGCTCCCACGGCAGGCGCCAGTCCAACTCGTAGGGCAGGTGCACGAGCTCATTGAGGTCGATGCCGTTTTTGGCAGCAGCTTCCTTCCAGTTATCGAGCGAGAAATGCTCTACCCAGGCGTCAAAGCGAGAGCCCGAGCGCCAAGCGTCGATGATGACGGGCGTCATGTCACGACCGGCGCGGGAAAGCGCGGCCTCGATGAGCGAGGTCTCGGCATCGTGGTAATGCACGCGGACGGCACGGTTGCGAACGCTCGTGATAAGCAGCTTCTGGCGACGCTTGACGTCGTCGTAGTCGAGCTGCGGGCACCACTGGAACGGCGTGGCAGCCTTGGGGATAAAGACCGAAACCGAGATGGACACCGAGATCGAGCCGCGACGAGCCTTGGGCACCACGGAACGACCGAGCTCCAGCACGTGATCGGCCAGATTGGCGATGGCCACGATGTCCTCATCGCGCTCGCCGGGAAGGCCCATCATAAAGTAGAGCTTCATGCGGTTCCAACCGGCCTCGAAGGCCGCCTTGGCCGCACGGTCCAGGTCCTCCTCGGTCACGTTCTTGTTAATGATGTCGCGCATGCGCTGGCTACCGGCCTCGGGCGCGAACGTCAGTCCGCCCTTCTTTTCGCCGGCGACCGACTCGGCCATATCCACGCCAAACGAATCCAGGCGCTGCGACGGAATAGACACGCGTATACCCGTATCCTCCAGGCGACGGTTGAGCCTGCCGAGCACGTCGCGAATGCAGGAGTGGTCGGTCGTGGAGAGCGAGGTCAGCGACACCTCGTCATAGCCGGTCTTTTCCAGACCCTGAATCACCGACGAGACGATCTGGTCGGCCGAGCGCTCGCGCACCGGGCGATACGTCATGCCGGCCTGGCAAAAACGACAGCCGCGGGCGCAGCCACGCAGGATCTCGATAGACAGGCGGTCGTGGACCAGCTGCGCATAGGGCACACACGACTGCGACAACGGATTCGTGGCGCCGAAATCCTCGACGACGCGCTTGAAGACCACCGTCGGCGCATCCTTGCCTTCACGCGGCACAGTGTAGCCATGCGGCGAGCAGGGCTCGTCGTGACAAACCTCATAGAGCGACGGCACGTAGTTGCCGGCAATGGATGCAAGCTGCTCGACAATCTGCGCGCGCGGGACTCCTTCGTCACGCAGACGGCGATGCAGCTGGCAGGTCTCGAGCAGCGATTCCTCGCCCTCGCCGATGAGGATAACATCGAAGAAGGCCGCGTACGGCTCGGGGTTGTACACCGAGGGGCCGCCGGCGATGATAATGGGGTCGTCTTCACCTCGGTCGGCCGCTAACAGCGGAATGCCAGCGAGGTCGAGAGCCTCGAGGAAGTTCGTCACCGCCATCTCGTGCGGAACATGCAAGCCGACAATATCAAACGAAGCGACCGGCGCTGCGCCCTCGAGCGACAGCAGCGGAATACCCGCCTCGCGCATGGCATCACCCATATCGGGCCACGGCACATAGCCACGCTCGCAGGAGATGCCCTCGGCCTGGTTAAGGATGTTGTAGAGGATGGCGATACCCTGGTTGGGCAGACCAACCTCGTACACATCCGGGTAGATCAGGCAGCAACGGTAGTCGGCATCGGCCTTGGAAAGCGTGCCCCACTCGTGATCGATATAGCGACTCGGCTTCTCGACCTTGGCGAGCAACGGCTCAATTAAATGAAAACAGTCTTGGTATGCAACGCGCAACGGAAAACCCCTAAGCTGCGAGATCGGATGCGTCCTGGTAGGACGCCATAGGACGGGTAGCGCCCGCGACCGTGGTCACCAGATCGCGAACGCGGGAGAACGTGGCAGTGACCACCTCGTTGGCACGACTGTAGTCGACATCGCGCTCGTAGAGCGAAACGAGCGCACGGCCCATGCCATAGGTGCCCGCGGCAGCAGTGAGCGCCTTGACGGCAAACCCAATATGCGGCGTCTGCTTGACAAGTGCGCGGGTGACCGCTCGGATCACAAGACCGCCGGCAAGCACGCCCGCGACCTCGTAGCCGCGCTCAGGCTTAATGCCGCGTCCAAAGACGGCAGCGAGCTCAAAGAGCATGCCCACCTGCGCCAGCGCCATAACGGGATAATCGGCGCCCGGCAAAAACACCAGCGCACCGGTCGCCATATTGGTGAGCGCGCACGAGGTGATGATACGATTGGCCGCAGCGATGCGCATGAAGGCAAAGTTCGCCGCAAAAGCCGTTTCCTTGTCGGTGCGATCGAGAATCCAGCGAGCAAGCGTCTCGAGCAGATACGTCTTATCGGTTGCCGCTACCACGCCGAGCATGGGCGTGGACTCCTCGATAAACGGCACCTCCACAGCAGACTCGGCAAGCACGCACACGGGCGCGCCGGCGATCACGAGCTCCTGCACGGCACTCTCCAAGCGGTCGGAACCACACGAGAGCACCAGCACCACATCGGTATCGGTCTTTGGAGCAATTCGCTCCTCCCCCAGACGCTCGACGCGCACAATGCCCGAGGTCGTCTGCGGCACAAAGGCGTCACGCACCGTCTCGGCCAGAAAGCGCGAGGCGGACGAATCCAGATAGACCGAGACGCGCACCGGCGTATCGGAATCCTTATTAACGGACGCGCCCATCTTAAAAGCGCGGGTCAGCTTATCTACGGGAATTTTCATAGCAAACCCCTCCAGCGGTTACGCGGCGCCCGAACGATGCCGCCATATGGATTGTACGATACCCACCGTCAGCAGCTGAATCATCATCGAAGACGAACCGAAGCTAATAAACGGTAGCGGAATACCGGTAATCGGCATCATGCCGATGCACATGCCGATGTTTTCGAAGGTCTGGAACGCCCACATGCCAACGATGCCCACACACGAAAGTCGCAAAAACAGCGACTCACACTTAAAGGCGACGCGAATCGTCGAAAAGATCAGCAGCACGTAGAGGCACAAGAGCAAAAAGGAACCGCAAAAGCCAAAGGTCTCGGACAGGAAGGCGAAGACGAAGTCGGTGTGGAACTCAGGCAGAAAGCCGCCGGCCGACTGCGTCGCATGGCCCAAACCCTTACCAAAGAAGCCGCCCGAGCCAACGGCGATAAGCGACTGCTGCAGGTTGTAGGCATCGTCCGAATCGGCATTATCGGGGTCGATAAAGACCGTCAGACGGTTCATCTGATACTGCTTGATGAGCACATCATGGCCGAGCAACGAATCAAAGACCGAATCGAGCGCCAGAACGAGGGCCACCAGGCCCACGAGCAGGGCCAGCGTCGACAGCACCCATTCGCGGCGTGCACCGCTCATACAAATGACGATGGCGCCCGAAACTAGCACGACCAGGCCCGAGCCCAGGTCGCCCATGGCAACGACGGCCAAAAACGGAATGGACAGCATGCCGCAGAGCTTGACGTAGTCGCGAACGGTATCGATACGACCGTTATACTGCGATCCAAGCGTAGCAATAAAGAAGATGGTGATGAGCTTGGCAAGCTCAACCGGCTGGAATGTCAAGCCGATACCGGGAATCTTGATCCAGCCCGTCATGCCCAGACCGCCCGTATAGGACAGACCCGGAATCTTGGGCGAGAAGATCACGATCAGGTCGATGACGAGCAACGCCGTCGAGAAATTGGAAATACCGCGCAGGTCGGTACGCCAGACGAGCACCGCCAGCACCGCCCCGATGCCAATTCCCAGCAGATGGCGTGAGAACGAGGCATCGGCCTTAAACTGCGAAGCCGACCAGATAATGATGGCACCGTAGGCGACGAGCGCCACAGTAGCCACGAACACACCGATATGCACCTTTTGGCGAAACGTGCCGCGCGAAGCCGAAAGTTGTTTGTTGACACGGTCCAGGCTGCTGCGAGAATCGGTCTTGGTTGAACGGAACAGATCCGCCGGAGAAAAATCCATCGCAACCTCCTATCGAACCGAAGAATCGCCCGAGGCCGAAGAGGTATCGGGCTCGTCATAAATCACGCCTAGCACGTCGCGCACGACATGCATCGCGGTATCTGAGCCGCCGCCGCCCTGCTCCAGGACAGTAGCGATAACATACTTGGGGTCATCGGCCGGTGCATAGGCGCAGAACCAAGCGTATTCGTCCTCGCCGCTCTTCTCGCCCGTGCCCGACTTGCCGTATACCTGCGGCGTCAGGGTGCCAAAGTGCGCCGCCAGGGACGTCGATGCCGTGTAAATCACGTCGTGCATGCCGTTGCGAACTAGAGCCAAATCCGAATCGCTGTTGATCTTGGCCTCCAGGCGCTTCTTCTTGCCCTTGCCGTTGTACTTATAGGCATCGCCGTCGCCATCGCGCGACACGGCAGACAAAAACACGTGAGGCACGTACTGTTTGCCGCCGTTGGCAAGCCCCATATAGGCACACGCCATCTGCAGGGGCGTCACCAGGATGTCGCCCTGGCCGATAGCAATGTTGGTCATATCGCCGGCATTCCACTTGCGGTCCTCGGCAGAGGCGTCGGTGAAGTACGACTCTTTCCACTCGGCATCGGGAATACGGCCCGCGCCCTCACTCGGCAGATCTATACCGCAGGTCTTGCCTAGGCCCCAGCGACGAAAGACCTCCTGCAGGCCCTCGGGATGTTGCTCGTCATAAAAGAACGCCTTACCCATGTCGTAGAAGACGGGGTCGCACGAGTTGGCGATACCCGACTGCAGCGTCATGGTGCCGTGGCCAGACGTCAGCCAGCAGCGCTTGCCCCAAGCCTTGCCCAGACCCGTCCAATAACCCGTGCAGTTGGTTGTCTGCGTTGAAGTGTAGGTTCCAAACTCAAGACCGGCCAGTGCCGAGAGCGGCTTGATGGTCGAGGCCGACATGTACTGTCCGCTAATGGCGCGGTTGAGCAGCGGGTGCGAACCCTTGTCATCATTGAGCTCGGTCCACACGTCATTTGAGACGCCGCCGATAAAGACGGACGGATCGAACTTGGGCTCGCTCGCCATGCCCAGGATCTCGCCATTGTTGGGATCGAGACACACCACAGCGCCGTTGCCGGCATTGCTGTAGCCAGTGGTCTTGGCAAGCTCGATAGCGCTCGCCAGCGCCGTCTCACAGGCCTGTTGGATCTTAAGGTCGAGCGTGAGCTTAATGTCGGAGCCGGCCTTCGCGGGCACGGCGCCGGCCTGACCGGTCACATTGCCCGAGGCATCGACCTTGACGGTCTGCTCGCCACGAATACCCTGCAGCAGGTTTTCGTAGTAGCTCTCAACGCCCGCCTGGCCCACGATATCGCCCGACTGGTACGTAATCTTGCCCGCAGAAGCATCATCATCGCCAGAGGTTTTCTTATTCTGGGCCTCGAGCTGCTCGGAGGTAATGGTGCCGGTATAGCCCAAGATATGGCATGCCGTCTCACCATATGGATACTGGCGCTCGGTACGCTCGGCAATCTTGACGCCCGGGAACTCGCCGGCATGCTCCTGAATATAGGCAACCGTGGAGCGACGGACGTCCGTCGCGATGGTATGCAGGCTCTGGGCGCCCTCTGTATTGTCCTGAATATTGCGAAGGACCGCCACGTAAGGCATTCCAAGCACGTTGGCAAGATGGCGAACCAGAACCTCATCCTCGGCAAGGTCGCGGTAGGCCACGACAGCAAGTGAGGGACGGTTCTGAACAAGCGCCACGCCATTGCGGTCGAGGATGCGACCGCGCACAGCGGGTGTGGTAACGGTGCGAGTCTGATTGCTATTGGCCTGCTTCTCGTAATAGTCCGACGAGACCATCTGCATGCCCCACAGCTTGACGGCAAGCGCCGCAAACATCGCGCCCACACCCGTGGTGAGGATGGAAAAGCGGCCCTTAAAGGCGGTCGCCGCGGTATTGCCCTCGCCCTCGGTGGCGCGCGGGGCCGTTCCATGCTGCGTATCGTAGGTAAAACGGGAATCGCCACGACGCATGATGACCAGCGCGACCACGATGGCCACAACCAGCACGATACCGGCGATAATAACCGTCAACTGGGAAGACATCTACGGGCCTCCCCTATTTGAGCTTGCGGGTCTTGGGCTTAAAGCGCATACCCGCCTGGCGTCCGCCACGTGCGGAGAATCCATAGCCGGACTGCGGCACGACGCCGGACATCAAAAACGGAATGGCAACCAGACCCGTCAGGATCGAGGACGGCAGCGCATGGCCGAAGATCGCCACGACAAAGCTCGTCTCCAAACCCATAAACAGCAAGATGATGCTGTAGATCACATTAATGACGAGCGCAAAGGCGCCCACAGTGACGCCGCGCGCACTCGGGGTACCGCCCGTCTGACCGACGGCGCTGTGCACCAGGGCAAAAGAACCCACGGTCAGCAGGAGCGACATAACGCCCACCGGCACGGCAGCGGACAGGTCATAAAACAAGCCGCTGCAAAAACCGCACACGACGGCACGGGTCGGGTCGCCCGAGAACACGCTTAGGCACACCAGGATAATCATGAAGTTGACGCGACCGCCCGCAATGGAGATCTGCGGTGCCAGGCCTGCCTGCAGCAGCACGCACACGATGGCGGCGATTACAAACGTGCGGGAGCTCATCCCCTGCTCGTGTAGATCCATGGACATGCCCCCTATTCGCTCGAGCCAGAATCGGTCGTCTCGGACGTGTCGGAACTGTCATCCGAGCCCTCGTCCTTCGTCTTGGTCGCAGCATCGCGCAACGTTCCCTGCGGCGTGCTGTTGGCCGTGCTCACGTCCTCATCCGAGGCCGACTGTTCGTCGGTCAGCGAGGTGATGACCAGCACTTCCTCGTTGTTCTCGGCCGTGGTCTGAGCGCGCACCACAATGGTGTAGTACACGTCGTTTGCCGATTTCTCAACCGACGAGACGGTGCCAAGCGGAAGGCCCTTGGGGAACACGCCACCGATGCCAGAGGTCACGATGATATCGCCAACCTTAACATCGGAGTCGACGCTCACGTACTCAAGACGCAGCGTGCCGTCAGCCTGACCCTGCAGCATACCCTGGGCGCGCGTGTCCTGCACCATGGCGGACACGCCCGAGTTCTCGTCGCCAATCAGGCGCACGGTAGAGGTCTTGGCCGATACCTCGATAATCTGGCCGATAACACCGGCAGAACTCGTCACGGGCATGTTGATGGTAAGGCCGTCGGCAGAGCCCTTGTCGATGGTAACGGTCGAGGTCCAGGCATCGCCGGAGGCACCAACGATACGAGCTGCGGTCGATTTGAGGTTGTAGGTCGATTGCAGCCCGACCAGGCCCTCCAGGCGCTCGGCAGTCTTTTGAGCCTCAGAAAGCTCGGCGACCTTAGAGGTCAGCTCCTCATTTTGCTTCTTGAGCTCGTCGAGCGTGTCCTGCGACGCCGTTAGGTTAGAGAACACGTTGCCAATCGCATTGAAGGGAGCCGCCACAGCCGAGCCCACAAAGCGCACCGGAGAGGTAATCGTCGTTACGCCCGAACGCACGGCATGAATCGGCCCTGCCTCGCCCTCGCGGATGTAAAACGTGAGCAGCAACACCGAAATCAGGCTGAAAACAATCAACGGGCGCATACCCGTTGATTGTCGCTTGGTATTCAGATTTGTGGAGAAACCCGAAGATCGTGCCAAATGGAATCCACCTTTTGGAAATTAAGCATTGGTCTGGACGAAGCCGCCATCAAACGCATTGGCCTCGAGCACGCGGGCGCAGCCGTTAACGACGTTATCGAGCGCCGTGGGGCTGACGTTGACCGAAACACCGGTCTCATCGCGCAGGCGCACGTCGAGACCGCGTAGCAGCGCGCCGCCACCGGTCAGCAAAATGCCGTAGTACATAAGGTCCGAGGCAAGATCGGGAGGCGTAGCGTCGAGTGCGTCCTTGACGGCCTTGGCCATCTCGTCGAGTGGCTTGTTGAGCGCGCGACGAATCTCCTCGCTCTCGATGCGCACGGTCTTGGGCAGACCGGTGATCACGTCGCGGCCGTTGACCTCAACATCGAGCTCGTCCTTGAGCGGCACGGCGGAGCCGACCTTGATCTTGATGTCCTCTGCTGTACGCTCGCCGATGGCCAGGTTGTAGGCATCACGAACATGCGTGAGGATGGCCTGGTCGAACTCGTCACCGGCAATACGGATGGACTGCGAGACGACGATGCCGCCCATAGCGATAACAGCGACCTCGGTGGTACCGCCACCGATGTCGATGACCATGGAGCCGGTGGGTTCCTCGACGGGCAGGTCGGCGCCGATAGCGGCGGCCATGGGCTCTTCGATCAGATAGGCCTGGCGGGCGCCGGCCTGGATCGTGGCCTCAAAGACGGCACGCTTCTCGACCGACGTGACACCGGAGGGGACGCAGACGACAACGCGCGGACGCGGGGTCCACGGATAGCGCTTCTCGGACGCCTTGTCGATAAAGTAGCGGAGCATGGCCTCGGTAACATCGAAGTCGGCGATGACGCCGTCCTTCAGGGGACGAACGGCCACGATGTTGCCGGGCGTACGGCCGAGCATGCGCTTTGCCTCGATACCGACCGCCAGGATGCGCTCGTCGTTCTTGTCGATGGCGACAACAGAGGGCTCGCGAATGACGATGCCCTTGCCACGCACGGAGACAAGCGTATTTGCGGTGCCGAGGTCGATGGCAAGATCGCCCGCATAGCTACCGAAGAACATATCCATCAAAGAAAACAACGCAACTCCTGATGTGTTGGATGATTGCTGGAAAACTACTAGCTCATCATACTAGCGCAAGCCCGGCACCTCACTTGCGGTGAAGCGCCGGGCAAAGCTAAATCCCATAAGGTCACTACTGGTTGTCAGCAGCCGAGAAATCCATATCGAGCGAGGAAACGGCCCAGCCGATATGGTTGTCGGAGCGCACGAATTTGACGGTGTACTCCTGCTCGCCGCCCTTGGACAGCGATGCCTTCACCTTAGCGGTCGTCTCGGTCATGGACTGATCCATGCCCTCGACGGACACGGTGGCACCCTGCGGAATCGAAGAGATGATCATCGACTTGGCGTCCTCGGATAGGCTCGAGGCCAGGCAAGACTCGGCCTTTGCGGTGTCACCGTCGCCGGCAGCCTGGAACAGATCGGTAACGACAGACTCCTGAGACGGGAAGCCAAAGCCGCGCGTGTAGGCAAAGCCCAGACCGCCCGCGGCGATCAAAATGAGCAGAAGCAGCACGATGAAGACTTTGAGACCCGTGTGGCGATGGCGACGACGGACCTTGGCCTGCTTACGATCCTGACGGTCCTGCTGGACCATCTCGGACTCGGACAGCGTAAAGAAGCCGGTGTCCGAGGGATCGGGCATAAACTGACCGGTCGCGCCCGTAGGATCGAGCGGATCGACAGCAGGAGCGTCCATCGCGGGCGCCGGAGCCGTGGCCATGGCCGTCTGGGCAGACAGCGCGGCAAGCGAATCGTGCACGCGGGCAAGCTCGTCGGCCTGCTCGGAGGTGAGCTGGTAGATGCCATCGGCAGTGGCGGCGTTAAAGGCGTCGAGTGCGTCGGAGGGACGGCCGGCGGCAGAAAGCGCCTGACCCATGCCGGCGTTGAGCGCACGCGTGTCGTCGCGGGGGCCGGCAAAGTCGATAGCCGTGCGGTAGGTCTCCACCGCATCCGCCGGACGGCCGAGCTTAATGAAGCAACGACCGAGCTCGCCGAGTGCGGCGGCAGGAGCCGGATTGGCGCCGTCGATGGCAGCCTGACGGAAGGCAGTACCCGCGTTGGCATAGTCGCCCGACTGGAACAACGCGTTACCCAGGCCCAGATAGGCCTTGAACGGTGTGGCATAGGAAGCGTCCTGCGTAGCGGCAGAGAACGCCTGGGCGGCCGTCGTGTAGTCGCCCACGGCGGCGAGCGCCTTACCGCGGTTGGTGAGCAGCGCGCCGCGCTTGCCGTAGGTGCCGTCGTTGAGGGCGGCGGCATAGGCCTCGGCGGCCTCGGCATACATGCCCAGGTGCATCAAGGCGTTGCCGCGAAGGTGATCGGCCTCGCCCATAATCTCATCGGGAGTCTTTGCCGCCCCAAGCATCTGGGCTGCAGCGGAAAAATCACCCGCGCGGTAAGCGGCGCGGCCCTGTTGGATCAGCTGGCTATTCAAGGAAGTCCCCTTTACTCGTGAACGATCTCGACATGGACGATCTCGTCGCCGGCACGCAACTGCGAAATCACATCGAGACCCTCGACCGTGGTACCAAAGACGGTGTAACCGGAATCGAGGTTATGCTGGGCACCCAGGCAGAAGTAGAACTGCGAACCCGCGGAATCGGGGTCCATGGAGCGTGCCATGGCAAGGGCACCATCGACATGGCTGTTGCGCGGATTGGTGGCAAACTCGCCCTTGATGCAGTAGCCGGGGCCACCGGTACCGGGCATGCCGTCAGGGCCCTCAAGACCGGCAGCGACGTCGGCGCCGGACATGTCGCGAGTATTGGGGTCGCCGCCCTGAATGACAAAGCCGGGCACATAGCGATGGAACTTAAGGCCATCATAGAAGCCCATCGTAGAAAGCTCGCAGAAGTTCGCGACATGAATGGGAGCGCCCTCGCCGTCAAACTTGACCTTGATGGTACCCTTCGACGTCTCGATAACGGCGCACTCGTCGCCGGCAAGCTGATACTCGGGCGTGTAAAGCTCTTTCTTAAAACCAAACATGTGGTTCCTTCCTCGTGCGTTTAAAGCATATTTGTACGAATTGTAGCAATAAGCATGCGCTTACATCAATTGCGCACGTAGGTTATGCCGACTATGGCGAACTAATTTTAGGAACGCTGCTGCGGCTTCCAGGAGCCCACGTTGGCGTCGTACTGATTCAGCGCGCTGTTGCCGCCCTGTGCGATGGGCGCCAGGATCTCGCTTTGGTGGGAACTCATCGACTCGCCATCGGGAATGGCCAGCGAGATGTCCCAGCTCTGGCAGATCACGTCGACGCGCTCGTACATCCACTCGGCAAGCTGCTTTAAGTGGGCGATGTCGTCCGCATAGACCGTATCGTCCTGATACTTAAGGTTGTTGAGCTCATCTTGCGTCTTTTTGATTTGGTCGCGCAGGGCGTAGGCACTCTGCGACAGCTCCTGACGGGTGGACAGTGGCGTTCGAAGATAGCCGTTGTTAAAAGAATCGATGACCTCGCCGATCTGGTCCTCGTCACCGTAGGACACGATGGTCTGATACAGACCGTCGAGCCTGGAATAGAGCTGATCATCGGTCAGCACGGTTTCTTCCTGGACCACCTCGGCAGAATCGTCCTGCTTGGTATCGTCCTCAGTCGCCTCGCCCTTTTGACGCGTAGGGAAGGTCGTCTGCGCAGCCTGGCCAAACTGGTCATAGAAGCCAGGCATGACACCCATGGGATCGGCCGTCACGAACCAATAGGCACCACCGCAAACGACTGCAAGGACCACGATGACGATGAGCGGCTTGGGGATATGACGCTTGTGCTTGTGATAGGCGTCCTCGTCGGGATGCACTTTGCGCTTGGGTTTTTGAGCATCGTCATGCAGGGAAACGGGCGTGGGAATATCGACCTTGGGGATACCGAAATCCTTATCGAAAGCCGGCAGCACGCAGGTCTCATTGGGGTCGGCGGCATCCGAAAGCACCGCAGCGGCAGAGGCCGGCGCATGCGGCACCTCGGTATCGATCTGCTCTTGCGTTAGGCGCGGAAAGCCCGCCGTGCGGCCCGCCGCCAGGTCGGATGCGGCCGCGTCCTCGGAGAGGATACCCGGAGCGGGGCGTCCGCATTTGGGGCACGTGCGATCATGCGGGGAAAGACGGGCACCGCAGCCCTCGCAGAACACGAACTCGGTGTGCTCGGGACCGTCGCCCGGACCCACATAGGCGTTGCAATAGGGGCAGAACGAGGCGCCGTCCTCGATAGTCTTAAGGCAATGCGGGCAGATCACGGCATCCTCTTTTCGAAGCAATTCAAACAATCGAGGTTAGAGCATAACATCGCCACGGCCCCACAGGAGCAAGGCACCAATTCAACATCGCCAGGGCGCGTAGTTACTCCTTCTTTTTGCTTGGCATCGAGACTTTGATGCCTTGGGCGGACTTGGTCACGCGAGAGCGCTTGGCTCCGGTACTCTTCCTTTTCTTGGGCTGGGCCTGGGCCACGCCCTCGAGTGCACGGGCCTCGGCCTCGCGAGCGGTGCGATCTTCGCGGCGCTGCGCCATGTCGGCGGCGACGCGCTTGGCAAAACGCTCGGCCGTCGAACCCGTCGAGCTCACCTTGCCGCCACCGCGACCCAGGTGGACGCGCACACCACGGCCAAAACCAGTTGCGGCATGACGACGACGCGGCTTGAGCGAATCCATCATCGTGGCGAGCTTAAAGAACACCGAGCAGGTAAAGACCACGATGACAGCCAAGATAACCATCTGACCCATCGACAGGTTGGCAATAGACAGCAGCTCCGGGAATCCGATAACGCCCACCAAGATGCCGGCGACTACAAACACAAAAAGCACCACACGTAAGGGCGTGAGAGGCTGCGAGATGCGCCAGATCAGGCTGACGCTCGCCGCGCACGACGTAAGCAAGCACATCGTAGACAGCGTGAGCTGGCTAAAGCCAAACACGCGCGCCACAAAGATATCGAGCGCCGCAGCCAAAATGACCGCAATCGACGCCGGCAGTGCACGCTTGAGTACGTTGGTCAAAAACGCGCCCTTCACGCGAGCATTGTTGGGCTCCAGGCCCAACACAAAGCCCGGCGCGCCGATGCAGAAGAAGTTAATGAGCGTCATCTGGATGGGCTCGAAGGGGTACGGCGGCAGCGCGATGCACAGCGCCGCCAGGCCCATCGAGAACAGCGTCTTGGTCAGGAACAGCGAGGCCGAACGCTGCAGGTTGTTTATGGAGCGACGGCCCTCGGCCACCACGGCGGGCATCGAGGCAAAGTCGTTGTCGACGAGTACGATCTCGGCCACATTACGCGCGGCATCGGAGCCGGCCGCCATGGCCACGGAGCAGTCGGCCTCCTTGAGCGCCAGCACGTCGTTGACACCGTCGCCCGTCATGGCCACGGTGTGCTCGCGGCGCTTGAGCGCCTGCACGAGCTCGCGCTTCTGCTGCGGGGTCACACGACCAAAGACATGGTAGCGGTCCACTGCGGCATCGAGCTTGGCCGGCGTATCGAGCGTCGTGGCGTCCACGTAAGCGTCCGCCCCTGGCACGCCCACCACGCGCGCGATCGACGACACCGTACGCGGGTCGTCGCCACTAATCACGTTGAGGGTCACGCCCTGCTCGTTAAAGTAGCCGATGGTCTCGGCCGCCGAGGTACGAATCTCGTCGCGGATGGTCACAAAGCCCACGGGCTCGGCCTCGCCCACCATATCGCCATCGAGCGTAAAGCCTTCCACGCGCGCCACCACGAGCACGCGGCAGGTATCGGCAAGCTCGGCGACACGGTTCTCGACCTGCGAAAACACACGATCAGAGAGCACAAACTGCGCGGCGCCCATCACATAGGAACCCTGCGCAAACGACGCGCCGCTCCACTTTTTGGAGGACGAGAACGGAATGACCGACAGCGGCTCAGACACCTCGACCGGGCGATCAGCATAATAGTTGAGAAGCGCCTGGCAGGTCTCGTTGGCATCGGCCGAAGTCGCACGCGCGACGTTAGCCAGCGCAAAATCGAGCACCGTGGTATCGACGGGAACGGCCGCCTCATCCGAGCCGGCGCCTAGGCTCACGCCCTCAACCGGCAGCGGATACGTGCCCTCGACCTCCATGCGGCCCGACGTGATGGTGCCCGTCTTGTCCAGGCACAGCACGTCGACGCGAGCGAGCGTCTCGATGCAGTAAAGCTGCTGTGCCAGCACCTTGCGGCGGGCCAGGCGCACCGTGGCGATGGCGAGCACCGACGAGGTCAGCAGTACCAGGCCTTGGGGGATCATGCCCAGCAGGGCGCCCACCGTGGACAGCAGCGCCGACGAAGGCACATGACCAGCCAACAACTCGGAGAAGCACCACGAAAGCGCGCTATCACCCGGGGTTCCCGCAGCATCCCACAGCTCGCTCACACTCGAGGCAAACAACGCCAAACCGAGCGGGATCATGATGATGCTCGCAAAGCGCACGATGGCGTTAAGCGCGTTCATAATCTCGGAATTAACCTTTTTGACGTATTTGGCCTCGTTATTGATCTTAGCCACGTAGTTGTCGGCGCCGACATGGATCACGCGGGCGCGCAGCAGGCCCGAGTCGATAAAGCTGCCGCTCATGAGCTCGGAACCGGGCTGCTTTTTGATGAGATCGCTCTCGCCCGTCAGCAGGCTCTCGTTCACGAGCGCCTCGCCCGAAACCACCACGGCGTCAGCGGGAATCTGGTCGCCGCGCCCCAGGCGGATGATGTCGTCGAGCACGATCTGGTCCAGGTCAAGCTCCACCTCGGCGCCGTCGCGCACCGCAATGGCCTTCTTGGAGGTCAGCAGCGTGAGCTTATCGACCATCTTCTTGGACCGCATGGATTGAATGACGCCAATAGCGGTATTGAGGAACACCACAAACAGGAACGTCAGGTTCTTAAACGAACCGGTCAAAATGACCAGGAACGCCAAGATCACGTTGATCAAATTGAACAGCGTGCAGAGGTTCTCGATGATGAGCTCTTTGACCGACTTGGTCTTGAGCTCCATGTTGCGGTTGATCTTACCGGCGGCGATGCGCTCCTCGACCTCGGCGGTCGAGAGTCCGCGCTCGATATCCGTTGCTGCCATACCACGTCCCATCACGTCGCGTCGGTATAAGAAAAACCGCCCGGACCATGCGAGGTTCGGACGGTCTTACGTTCGATGGTGCCCCATGTTGGATTCGAACCAACGGCCTTCTGCTCCGGAGGCAGACGCTCTAATCCCCTGAGCTAATAGGGCCAACGGTTGGCATTATACCCAAGTGCACCACGGGCTATCAAAATAAAAAAAAGCTTTGCAATTACGTGGGAGACGCGGCGCAACGGCCCACTTTAGAAGGCAAAAGCGAGTCAGATAGTATAAACTCTCATGCACCATATATACACGGCTCGCGATGCGGGCCGTTTTTGCAAGGGTTATCCATCGAGGTGAGAGGCACACCATGATTGCAATTCTAAAGCAAAGCGCCAGCGACGAGGCCGTCGGCCATATCGTCAGCTGGATTGAGAAAAAAGGCCTGAAGACCGATGTCTCGCGCGGCGAGAACGAGACCATCATCGGCCTGGTGGGCGATACGACCAAGATCGACCCGTTCCTGCTCGAGTCCATGGACGTCGTCGAGCGCGTGCAGCGCGTCTCCGAGCCGTTCAAACGCGCCAACCGCAAGTTCCACCCCGAGGACTCCGTCATCGACTGCGGTCACGGCGTCAAGATAGGCGGCGACCAGTTCCAGGTCATCGCCGGTCCCTGCTCCGTCGAGGGCGAGAACCTCATCCGCATCGCACGCCGCGTGAAGGCCGCCGGCGCCACGATGCTGCGCGGCGGCGCCTACAAGCCCCGCACCTCCCCCTACGCCTACCAGGGCATGGGCCCCGCCGGCCTGGACCTGCTGTGCGAGGCCTCGGCCGAGCTCGACATGCCGATCGTCACCGAGATCATGGACCCGCGCGACGTGCAGGTCTTCTTGGACAAGAAGATTGACGTCATGCAGATCGGCGCCCGCAACGCCCAGAACTTCCCCCTGCTCAAGGAGGTCGGCAAGACCCAAACCCCGATTCTGCTCAAGCGCGGCATGTCCGGCACGATCGACGAGCTGCTCATGGCAGCCGAGTACATCATGAGCGAGGGCAACGACAACGTTATCCTGTGCGAGCGCGGCATCCGCACCTTCGAGACCCGCACCCGCAACACCTTCGACCTCAACGCCGTGCCGGTGCTGCACCACCTGTCGCACCTGCCCGTCGTCGCCGACCCCAGCCACGCCACCGGCTACACCCGCTACGTTGAGCCCATGGCGCTCGCGGCGACCGCCTGCGGCGCCAACGGTCTGGAGATCGAGGTCCACGACGAGCCGAGCCGTGCCTGGTCCGACGGCGCTCAGGCCCTCACCCCCGACCAGTTCGACGACACCATGCGCCGCATCCGAGCCATCCGCGAGGTCGTCTGCCAAGAGACCATGGAGTAGCCCATGGGTACGGTGAGAAACGCGCGCGTTAACCAGGGCGGTCCCAAATGCGCGGGCATCGTCGGCCTTGGCCTCATCGGCGGCAGTTTTGCCCGCGGCTATGCGCAGGCGGGCGTCCGCGTGCTGGCCTGGGACCTCGATGACGATGTCATGACGGCCGCCAGCATGGGCACTGTCGCCGGAGAGCTCAACGACAGGACACTCGGCGAATGCGACATCATCGTCCTGGCCTGCTACCCCGAGGCCTGCATCGAGTGGCTCGAGGCGCATGCCCAGGCACTCGCCGACGCCACCGACACCGAGGCCATCATGGGTCCCGTGGTGATCGACACC